>CAIWEX010000776.1 GCA_903911795.1 uncultured Schlesneria sp. | reverse complement strand
GAGGTCGTTGCCCATGGAACAACCAACCCCTGGGGACTCGCTTTCGATGACCGTGGTGAAGCCTTTCTCACCAATTGCGTCATCGAGCATGTGTTTCATGTGGTTCCCGGTTCCCGCTTTAAGCGGATGTTCGGGCAGGACTTTAATCCAAAAACGTTTGAACTGATGCAGACCTGTGCCGACCATATTCATTGGGCAGGTGGAACATGGGAAGGTTCACGCGATGGAACGGGAAAACATGGTGAAGCGGGTGGTGGTCATGCTCATTCGGGTGCCATGATTTACCTGGGAGATCAGTTTCCCGCCGAATATCGCAATAATCTGTTCACACTCAATATCCATGGCCAACGATTGAACCGTGACAAGCTGGAACGAAAAGGATCCGGTTACGTCGCCCGACATCAGACCGACTTCGCTCCTTCCAGCGACAAATGGTTTCGGGGTGTTTGCGTGAAGCAGGGGCCCGACGGGATTTATTTTACGGACTGGTCGGATACCGGAGAATGCCATAACTATGAAGAAGCAACGATTCATCGTGACAATGGTCGTATTTTTCAAGTGGCGTACGGAGAACAGCGTCCCCGCGCTGTCGATTTTGCCAAGCTGACGGACCGCGATTTAATCGACATGCTGGGGAATCGAGATGGTTTTCTCGCCAATCACGCGCGACGAGTCCTACACGAACGGGCCACAAACCACACTCTCACTCCCGCCGCAGTGATGCAATTGACTCAGGGGTTTGCCTCGGTTGTCGCCAGTGAGCCTCATTCCACCAAAGCATTACAGTGGCTTTGGACGCTGCATGCGATCGGTGAATTAAGCCATGCACGGCTTGCAGAAAACGTGGCACGAATCAAGGGGATTGCAGACGACACGCTTCGCGGTTGGCTGGTCAGGCTGACCATGGAAGCAAGCAAGCTTTCGCCCGAGTTGAAAACGGAATTGGCCGAACTCGCCCGAATGGATGCATCCCCTTATGTTCGGCTGCAACTCGCCTCGGGCCTGCAACGATTGCCGACTGACCAACGGAGCGAGATTGCGCGGGGGTTGGTCGCTCATGCAGAAGATGCAACGGATCAAAATCTGGTTTTGCTGACTTGGTACGGCATCGAACCCCTGATTGCACAACCGGATGGCGAAGCGCTTTCGCTGGCGGTTGCCACAAAAATTCCCCAGTTGCGGCAATTCATGGCCCGGCATTTCGCGACAGGAAAGTCGCCACGATTCGCCCCCCTCTTGCGCTGGCTGGAAGAATCACAGGATGATCTGGCGTCACAGCGAGACATCCTGACGGGTCTACATGCCGCGATCGAAGGACGCCGTGATTTAATTCCCGACGCAGGCTGGAAAGGGGTTGAAGCACGATATTCTTCCAGTTCCGATCCGACGGTTCGCGAATTCAGCCAGCGAATTTCCTTGCTGCAGGGGAGTGACCGCGCATTCGCTGAGTTTGTGAAACTCGTGAAAAACCCCCAAGTCGAAACCGCTCGCCGCGAACGAGCCCTAGCCGACCTGGTCGCGACCCGACGGCCTGCGGTGGCGGACTTATTGCTGGATCAGTTGAATGAGGCGAGTCTGCGTCCCACGGCGATCCGTGGTTTGGCAGGCTTTGATCGCAGCGAAGTCAGTGGCCAGTTGCTGGGGCGTTACAAAAAATTGACCGAGTCCGAACAAGGGGATGCCATCAGCACGCTCACCGCACGTGAACAAAACGCGTTGGCTTTGGTGCGGGCTGTTGATGCCGGGAAAATTGAGAAACAGGACCTCTCGGAATTTGATATCCGTCAGTTGCAGCGGTTCAAAGAGCCGAAACTGAAAGAGCTCGTCAACAAATTGTTTGGAGCCAAACCCTCGACCGCCGAACGAGCCCAGCTCATTGCCGAAATGAAGCGTCAAGTCCTCGCGGGTGATCCGTCGTCGACCAACGCCATCCATGGCAAAGCCATTTTCCAGAAGAATTGCTCGTCATGCCATACGCTGTTTGGCGAAGGCCGACAAGTGGGTCCCGATCTGACCGGAGCTCAGCGTACCGACCTCGATTACGTGCTGATCAACGTCATGGACCCGAGTGCCCTGGTGGGACACGCCTATCGCGTGACCATTATTGAATTGAAGGATGGTCGCGTGATCAACGGGATCGTCAAAGCGGAAGATTCCAGCACCATCACCTTACAAACCGCAACGGATCGCCTGGTGATTGCAGTTCAAGATGTCGCGGAACGTCAGCAACAATCGGTCTCGATGATGCCAGAAGGTTTGTTAAACCGACTGTCGATCCAGGATGTTCGCGACCTGGTGAAGTACCTGAATAGTGAAAACCCTGTGCGTTGAGCCAATCCATCTTGCTCAAACTGCGGAAATCTCCATAATCCCTGAAACTTCGAGAACTTCCACTGCAATGGTTGACGATCGCTAGTGTGAAAGAAATTCGGACGATATACTGG
>CAIWEX010000775.1 GCA_903911795.1 uncultured Schlesneria sp. | reverse complement strand
TTTCCGCCCGCGTCGAATGTTCCCTGGGGACGAACCGGTACCGATGATGTACACATGGACATAACGGGACCGTTTGGGCCGAACTGGGCCGTCGCCATTCTGCCATTTATAGACCAGTCAGGCCTGTACAATGCGTCCAATCTAAGGTCGTTTTGCGCCGTTCCTGTTGGTATCCCAACCGGATCGCCACCAGCAGGTGCTGATGGGACATCGTGGCGAGTGGGGTTGGTCGACCAGAGGATTGGTGGCTACCTTTGTCCCTCGGATAGCTACAACTTATCCAGTAATAATTTCACGAGTGCATCGGTTCCAGGCGGGGCGAATGGCTGGGCTCGTGGAAATTACGGCGCTTCAGCCGGGTATGAAGACTATGATCACGTGGCGGGTGGTGCGAAGTACAAGTCCAGTTCCAAGCAGGTGGCTGGCAAGGCAGGTTTGTCGTCCAGTGCGGTAATGAGTTCGAATTACGGAGCACCGATGGCGGCAATTACCGATGGTTCCTCGAACACCACGATGGTCGACGAACTGCGTGCAGGGATGACTGTCAATGACCCACGGGGCATCTGGGCCATGGGATTTCCAGGTGCCAGTGTCGTGAATGGCGGTCGCGGAGCCTACAACCCGACCCCCAACAACAAGCTGGGAGGGACGGGTGCCGATGGCGGTGATGAACTGCAAGGTGGCGGGTTTTGCTCAGTTGCAGGGGCCGCGTTGGGCATGGGTTGCACACAATCAGGCACCTTGATGACATCGGCTCAATCCCGCAGCCAACACGTCGGCGGAGTCAATGTGTGTATGGCCGACGGCAGTGTCCGTTTTCTGTCTGACAACATTGACCAATTGACTTGGTGCCGCCTGCAGGTCAAGGACGATGGTCAATTGCTTGGTGAATTCTAGGTGAACTGGCATTGCTCGTCCCGGCGCCTGTTCTGGAGGTTGTGTTCAAGTATCTGCGATTGGCGTGAGGACCGGGATCGGCGTGTTCCAGATGGTCTTTCGTTACTTTGGGAGGTGACATGCGACGATTGATTCATTTGTTTCTCTTGAGCACGTTGATTCTGGCGATTGTCGGCTGCGGTACCAAAGACAAACTGCTGCAGTTGCAAGGTCGCTTGTTGAAGTCCGGACAGCAATTTGAGGCGGGACCGGATGAACTGATCCAAGTGACGATGGTTCCAATCATGCCGAATGGAGAACTTCCTCGAGACCATTACTACTGCAATGTCGACGATGCCAAGGGAATATTTGTCGTCGCTGGAAAGACGGGCAAGGGATTGCCACCTGGCAAATATCGTGTGGCTCTGGAGCTCATGAAAAAAAAGAAGGACATCTACAAGGGGAAATACGATCAGGAGAGATCGCCGTACGTTTTTGAGATTGATGCAAAAACCAAGGAAATTGTCATTGACCTGGATCTGCCGCCAGTCGGTTGAATTAGGTCGGGCAATTGGTGTTACAACTGATTGTCATCGGTCGTTGGGGCATGACGATCCCGAAGGACAACCGTTTTCAAGGGTGTAGATTATGTCCGCGTTCGACCGTCGGGATTTCTTGCGTTTGACTCTGGGCGGCTTGACGACTGCTATTTATGCAGGCAGCACAGAGGTCGGGGGGCCGGAGTGCTTTGGACAAGAGCGTGTGGATGCGTTGCGACCCGCAAACGTTCGACGTCCCATTCCCGGTCCGGACACGCTGATCCTGACGTGGCAGCAGGACCCCACGACAACGATGACCATCCAGTGGATCGGTCCCGAAGTGACGGAGCCCGAAAACATTTGGTATGCGACACTCGATGCCCCAATCTGGCAAATCGAGAAGGCAATCACGAAGCCGTATCCGAACACCGATCTCAAGGTTTATCGCTGTGAGTTGACCGGATTGAAGCCCGGTACGGAGTACCAGTTCCATCTGGGACGTCCCGACCAGGAAACTCGCTTTCGTACCATGCCTGCCAAAGCGACGAACACCATACAATTCGTATCGGGCGGGGACTGCGGAGTGAACCTGCATGCGATTGGGACCAACATGCTGGCGGCCCGGCAGGAACCGTATTTTGCATTGATCGCTGGCGACCTGGCCTATGACAATGGTCGCAGCCCGGAAGTCTTCACGCAGTTCCTGCGGAACTATCACGAACACATGGTGGATCCACAGGGACGGATGATTCCGATGCTCTCGTGCCTGGGGAATCATGAGGTCAATGGTGGATACAAGAAGACCCGTGCCGACTCACCGCAGTATCTGAGCCTGTTCGACGGCTTCTATTCCGAGCGAACCTATGGTGTGTTCGACATCGGTGATTACCTGAGCATGGTCCTGTTGGATACCGATCACATCGCACCGATCGCTGGCGAACAGACGGATTGGTTGGCCAGGACCTTGAGTGACCGGCAGGAACGCCCCCATCTGATCGTGGCGAATCACGTCCCCGCCTATCCCTCGTACCGTCCGCCCGAAGGACTGAACGGCAAGACCGGCACTGGTGACGAACAGCGGGTCAACTGGTGTCCATTGTTTGAGAGGTATAACGTTGATGTGGTCTTGGAACATCACGATCACACGTTCAAACGAACTCATCCACTCGTGAATGGCCTCAAGGACAAGCACGGCGTTGTCTACCTTGGCGACGGTTCCTGGGGAAAGCTTCGCATCCCGAAGCAGCCGGAATCGCGACCGTACCTGGCCGCGGTGAGTCCGGCGTACCACGTGACGGTACATCGTCTAGAAGGGGATCAGCGATTTCACGTCGCCCTTGAAGAGACTGGTCGAGTCGCGGATGTCTGCGCCACTTTCAGCAAACGCCCGGCGCGACGAGGGTAGTCACTATCAACGGCGATCTTTGTCGGCGGGTGCTGCCCGAGATCGTGCGACCGTTTCTGGCGGTGATTCTCGTCATCCTGCTCTTTTGCGTCGCCGACTGGATCAAG
>CAIWEX010000774.1 GCA_903911795.1 uncultured Schlesneria sp. | reverse complement strand
GAAAAGCTGTTTCATCAGGTGGGCCTCGTTTTGTCTGGTCCGGCAGAAGGAGAAACAATTGCAGGGGCTCGGCTGTCAGCACGATTGCACGGCCTGCCAATTGAAAATCTGACACCCGACGAAGCGAATCGGCGATGGCCTGCTCTTTCATTTTCTGCAGATCACGATGTTGTGTTTGAACCAGCAGCCGGATTTCTGCGAGTTGAAGCGTGTGTCCAGCAACAGATCAATCAGGCAGTTTCGCTTGGCGCAGAAATTCGAGCTAATGAACGAGTCGTAACCTGGACTTCGGATGGAACGTCCGTGACGGTTCGAACGGAGCATGACGAGTTCACTGCCGGGGCGCTGGTCATATCGGCAGGCCCCTGGGCGGCGCGAGTCATGCAGGAATTGGGGCTGCCACTCAACGTCGTCCGAAAGTTTGTCGGCTGGTTCCCCGCACGTGATCGCCAGGCGATTCGGGAGTCTCAGATTCCCACATACTACTACGAATTGCCGCACGGCAGCTTTTATGGATTCCCGAGCATCGATGGCGTCAGCGTAAAGATGGCCGAGCATTCAGGCGGCCAACCAGTTGTTGATCCAGACAACGTCGATCGCGTGATGCATACTGACGACATCACCAGGCTGGCGGGCTTCCTGCGTGCACATCTGCCGGGACTCGACGCCACACCGGCCAAGCATTCGGTCTGTCTTTACACGCTGACTCCTGATCAACACTTCATTGTTGACATGCATCCTCAATGGAAAAATGTGGCGATTGCGGCGGGGTTCTCGGGCCATGGCTTCAAGTTCGCGCCGGTCATCGGCGAAGCGATGGCTGATCTCACGCTAAACAGGTCGACCCGGCTGCCAATCGAGTTTCTCAAGCTGAATAGATTCTTGAACCGCTGATGAACGCTAATAAACGCTGATGAATCGTAGATTACAGTGAGCGAGGAATTCGAAGAGTGAGCGATGAAGAATGTACAATACCTCTTGCTCCATCTCCGTGATTCTCTGTGACCACTGTGTTTCAAATCTTCACTCGTGGCGAAAAACAAAAAGAACGCAGCCGTGATGGATGCGTTCTCTTTGATTGCAGCAAATTGATCTGACGATCGACAATTATCGTCGGACTGGACGCTGGGCCGTCTGTTCGATCGTCGACTGAGAAATCATTGTTCGCAGTTCCACCAGTGCCGGAGTCAATCGGCCTGACAGGCGGCCGAGGACGGGGCGGTCTTCCGTCTGGCATTTCACCAGGTACTTGTAGGCTGCTCGCCAGTGATCGTAGGTGTCGTCGATCTCGCGTCTCAATTGCGAAACAGGGACTCCACGCAGCAAGTCATTCTGAATTGCGGCCGATTGAGTGGCCAGGGTTGCCATTTCCTGTCGACAGGCGGGGCCAAACGACTGTGGATCATCTTGCAGCCATTGACGAGTGGCCAGTTCCAGTTGCTCGGTCAGGTGAGCAATTGAAGCGGCCAGATCACTGGCGGCATTGCGATCAAAATCTTCCCGCTGCAGATGCAGTGACGTCCGGATGGCATCAACCGATTGCGAGATCCGCTGCAGAACTGCGACCGCCTTGTCACTGTTGATCGAACCGTAAACATCGATAAAGCTCCGTTCAGCCTCTTCGATATACCGGAACGAATCGACGACTTCGTCAAAATTCTCGCCGCGATTGACCTGGTCAACAAAGTGTTCGCAAACACCATAGAACTGATCGGCAGTCCCCAGAGCTTTTCCCGATTTCGTCAGATGCATGACCAGCAACAGCGGGGTCCGCGTGAAGAACTCATCAATGTCTTTCTTCAGGGAGGCGGCGAGATAGACCAGTTGCGTTTTATCGACGGTTTGCGGCAACAGCAGCAATTGATGGATCTTTCCGACCGACAGACTGATTTTACGGAGATCTCGTTCCAGGTACCGATTGTCTTCGGCCTGCAATTTGACCGCGACTGGCTGCCAGGTCGCTTCGAACTGTTTGTATTCTCGCACCAGCAGAGCAGGGTCGATCTGGCTGTCGCGACACATGGAAACAACGGCCAGAATCTGCTGGCGAGCACGGCTGGTCTGCATCAACAACTGCTGAGCCAACTGTGTTCGCCCCAGTTCCGCATTGATGTCTTCCATCAGGTTCTGCAGATCGCCCGCCAATCCAGCGGCCTCAAGCGATACTTCGGGGCGATTGATCTGAGCCTGTGTGTTCAGTGACTTGCGAATCTGCTGGTTCAGCGAATTCAAATTCGCAATGAGATCACGAGTATCTGCGGTCAATCCCCGCACGTTTTGCAGCTTATAAGCCAGTTCGCGCCAGTCAACATCCAGTTGTTCGAAATCGTCGAGCAACAGATTGTGATCGCCATGCTGAACGGCGTGTCGATCGAGTGCCACCGCTTCGGCACTGACAGTCAAGGCATCGGAGTACAACGAACGCAGTGCCGGGATGCGGGCAATCTGATCGTTCATCGAGTAGGTCAATTGGGAAGCGACATCTGAGAAGCTGTGAACCAGCGGTCGGACCGCTTTCATTTCCGCCGTGACACCGCTCGCTGGTAAGGCTGGAGTAGCCTGGCGCCGGTTGTTGCCGTAGCGATTTCGATCCTGCAGGGAATTGCTGTATTCTTCGACGAGTCCCCGAGTCTCTTCGCGAGTATAGGTCGCTCGCTGTGTGGGAGGTTGAGCAGCAGAGGGTGCTGCCATGAAGCCAACACTGCTCAGGCAGAGTGCGGCAATCTGTGCCCTTCGGCATCCCCCGGAGAAACTGACGAAATTCGAGATGAGACCAGACATGCTTCAAGATCCTTCCTGAAGTGAATTGAACGGACGATACCCACCCAGCACCGATCACGCCGGACTGCGCCGCGCGGACAGTAGCCAAATCTGCCGGTTTCTCCTAGATGAACCTCGTCAGTATTTTTCCGGGAACCGCCGTCAAAGCGTTTCAAAAAGTCGCACGATCTGCGGCATGGCTCGCTCGAACGCTTTGGCTCGATGGCTGATATGACGTTTGACCGCAGGGCTCAGCTCCCCGAACGACTTGTGGAACTCAGGAACCAGGAACATCGGGTCGTATCCAAACCCGTTGATGCCGTGGTATTCACGGAGGATGCGACCATGACAGCGCCCGTCGGTGGCGACCCGAATCTGTCCCTGTGGATCTGCGAGAGCGACGGCACAGACGTAATACGCGGTTCGTTGAGCCGTCGGGACATCGGCAAGTTCTCTGAGCAGCTTTTGATTATTGCACTCATCCGCTTCGAGGGAGCCCGGGTTCGGGGCATCGGCATAGCGGGCCGAGTAAATCCCGGGGGCTCCCTTCAGAGCATCGACGCACAGTCCACTATCATCCGCGATGGTCCATTCCCCAAGCTGTCTGGCAACCTCAGAGGCCTTTTTCGCAGCATTCCCCGCAAATGAATCGGCATCTTCAATGACTTCAGGAACGTGAGCAAACGAGGAAACCCCCACGAGCGAAATCCCCTGCGGCTCCATCAATTCCGCGATCTCTTCGATCTTCTTCTTGTTGCGACTGCTCAGAACGATTCGGGGGAAGTTCATGCTGGGGGCCTGTGAGACTGACGATTGATGTTGTGACAATTGACGAAGATTCTGATCGATCCTGCCAGCGGGTGAAAGCCAGAAAACCAAGCCAAGAAGTTGGTGATCCTTTTCTAGCAGCCTGCGTTCTTTGTCGGGTGACCAAACATCTTGGATTCGGCGGATTAACTTCACAAGCAAAACATGAAGTGGTCGAGCGAAAGGGGCCGAAAATGAGCACTGCAAGTACCATTTCACGTTGTGCCATGGCAATGATTGCGACGTTGGCCGTGATCTTTGAGTTGTCATTGTTGGAGCCACGGCACGCACAGGCGCTACTTGTGAACGCAATCGTCTGCATTGGGGCATGGAATGTCGTCACGACCTTAATACGAAAAAGATCGTCGCTGATGATTTCAAAGTCGGAATGGAGGCAATCACTGGCCGAGAAGCTTCGGGCGACAAATCCGAACTCACGTGTTATGGCATGCGTGTGGCTGTCCGTTATCGCCGGGAATCGATTTGGATTGCTGAGTCGCAAATCAGCCGCAGCGTGGTGTGCCTGGTTGGAAATCCATGGGTCTCGTCTGGTATGGGACGATCGGCTTGACAGAATGATAGAACGTGATGTCATCGCATCAGCGATTCATGAAAGTTGATCCGCGCGACGATCCCACTGCGACGCTGGGAATAAGGGATCTCACAGAGCCGCAGAGACACGGAGATTCATTGGAATAATTTCAGCATGATATCTGTCGTCGGGGTACAGGATTGGCACGGTCAGAGGAAGCGATGTCACTCTTTCAGAAGTTATTCCAGATTCTGTTTCTGCGAAGCAAGACGCGAATCGTCGAGGGCCGCAATAAGAACGAGACTTCGACACTGGAATGCTTCGCTGCTTGTGCCTAATTCTGAAGCGACATGCGAAATCCGCACGGCCTTGTCGAGGACTCCAAGACCGTGGCACCCATGGGTGACGGACGGTGGGGAGGAAACCTCCGAGTGCGATGCGTAAGTGCCGACCTGATTCATCGCCGTTGGATGCATTCACGCCAAAGCTGCGAGGCTACGAACAAAAACATCATTGTGGCTCAGCAACGACATCACAAAGGGGAAACGGATGTGGCAATGCTCCTTGTGTTATCGCGTCCGGGTGTTAGACTCACCTGAGGCGGGACGATTGAATCGAAGCTCCTGCTCGTTAACGACTGTTGGATGACACGATACGACGCAGGCCAGACGTTTCTGGCAGGCGAGGTAACAAGTAAGCCGACGTGACGAAAGACCCGAGGGTCATTTGTCGCGTCGGCTTTTTTTATTGAAAAAGGAGAATCTCATGCAATTGCGACACCGTACACTTCGATCCGTGGTGGCGATCGCCTTCATGGTGACATGGACTTTGACACTGCCAGTATTTGCGGTCGACATCATTGACGATCCCGTGCAAATCGACGAGCGAGTCTCACAACTGATCCAATCTTCGAACGAATTGTGCTGGGAAATGCATCGATTCCATCAGCAACAACCAGACTATCGCGAAGCATATGGCTCCGCGAAGGAACTCTGGACACAAGCGGGGCAACTGCGAGATGCTTTACGGGCTGGGCCCATCGAGACTGACGTTCTGATTCAGGAATCGACCCGAATGAACGAATTGCTGTCTCAGATTGAGAAATCCCTCTCGAAATGGGGCGCCGGCGATCGATCGCTGGCAGCCGTGAATGGTGGACCTGGTGTTCGAACGGTCACAGCACCTGGCGTTGAAGTCGACATTCCTTTTGTCGGCGGTATTCGGGTGGGTGGCCCGCAAGTCGTTGTCAACGACGAAGTTCCTCCGCAGCTTGAACGACTTCGGTTACATGTCAATTCACATGGCAGCAGGCGAAGTCTTGAGCGGGACTTTGCGGCCGTGCGAATCGCGATGGTTTATCTGCTGGAGGATGCTGGCGTCTCCATTCCAGCCGGGGCACCTGTCAAGCTGGGGCAAGTCGGGGCCGTGCCGGTTTCTCCGAAACCAGCCATCGGTCCGACGCCAGCCCCGAAGAAGTAGGTCGTGAGCGTTTTCGCCGGGAAACTGCCACCGGCGAAAATGGTCTGAGGACATAACCACATTCGTACCTATGAGTTTCCGCGTGCAATGTGAACGAATTTCATCTCGACGGGCTGTTTGAGAACGACATTGCCCCGTATCGTATGTGAAGGATAAGATCTCTGTTGCAAGCGGGAGCTGGAGCCCCCGACACGCACCAGGATCGCGAACTACTTCACGGATGTGCCATGCTACGGACCTCACGGTGGACTGCGACAATTCAACGGACGGTCATCGCAGGCTTGATGCTCGGCTTGGCGATCTTGAATCAACGGACTGAAGCCGACGAACTGGGAGTGAAAGTTCCTGACGGTTTCGAGGTCATTGAATTCGCTGGCGACGAACTGGCCCACGATATCTATTCAATGACGATCGACAGCCAGGGCCGCGTTGTGGTCGCTGGAGCAGGCTTCGTCAAGATCCTGATCGATAAGGATGGCGACGGAAAAGCGGACGAAGCGAAGCTGTTCTCGGATCTGCCGAAGAATGGGGCCCAGGGGATGTTTTTCCACGGGCGGTCACTGATCTGTATTGGTGATGGCGGGCTGTTGCGATTCCGTGATTCCAACGCCGATGATCGCGCGGATGGACCTCCTGAAGTTTTTCTGCGTACAAAAACGGGAGGTGAGCACGATGTCCACTCAATCCAGCATGGCCCCGACGGCTGGTGGTATG
>CAIWEX010000773.1 GCA_903911795.1 uncultured Schlesneria sp. | reverse complement strand
GACACGGTCGAAGAGGTGATTGATCTGAGCAGCAGACTGGAACCACAAGCTCTTCTGGCCGACTTCCGACGCGTCGGAAGTGGCGGACATGCCGAAAATCGGATTCTGGAACTGCTGGCTCAGCGATTTCCAAAGCTGCGAGTTGCCATGGTAACGTCCGAAGAATGTCCAGAACCACTGGCACGACATGCTGCGATGCACGACATTGCCATGTGTCGTGGAAAGCTTGATCGCCAGACGCTGATGAAAGCATTTCATACCCTGTTTCCTCGACAGGTCGACGTTGAACCACTCGTGCCAGCGCGACCGATCCCGCATCAGGCCTCGACGTTACTTCCCAATGATCTGGGAGAAGAAAAGTCGCTCGGTGTGTTGACTGGGATGGGTCGCAAGTTTGAAACCAATTCACCGCAACTTCAGCAGATGCTGCTCGATCTGGAAGTGGCAGCTCGACACGATGTGACGATCCTGCTGATTGGTGAAACCGGTGCTGGAAAGACGTACCTGTCAAAACTGATTCACGAAGTCAGTCCGCGTCGACATGAACCTTTCCTTCCTGTGGCCTGTGGGGCTCTTCCTGCCGACCTGATTGAAGGGGAATTGTTCGGCCATATGAAGGGGGCCTTCACCAGTGCTCACGCGGACAAAGAAGGCAAATTCCTGGCGGCCCGACGAGGTTCCATCCTTCTCGACGAAATCGACGTCCTGGGCCCAGAACAGCAAGTAAAACTGCTGCGAGTCATCGAAACGGGCGAGTTCGAGCCGGTAGGATCAAATCAGACGCAACACTGCCAGGCCCGACTGATCGTGGCGAGTAACCTGGAATTGCAACCCCTGGTCGAGCAAGGACGGTTCCGACCGGACTTGTACTACCGATTGAACATGTTGAAGTTCGTGATCCCGCCATTGCGTCAACGTCGGATGGATATCGTCCCGCTGGCCAAGAAGTTCGCTCGCCAGTTTGCAATCAAGCATGGCGTTCGGATCGAACACATTTCGCAGGATCTGTACAGCGCATTGATCAATTATCCATGGCCCGGCAACGTCCGCGAACTGGAACACGTGATCCAGCGAGCAGTAATCTACTGCAGCGACGGGAATCTGACTGCTGCCAACCTGCCGCATCACGTCCTTTCAGGGACGGCGGGACCGACGAATGATCCGACGGTCGTGCTGGGGTATTCAACAGCACCACCACAACCCGTTGCTCAAAACGATCGAACTCTCGGTGGTCAGATTGCTCTCAGCGAAAAGGATATCATCGAGCAGACCCTGTTCAAGAATACATTCAGCCGAACCAAGACTGCTCGAGAACTTGGGATCAGCCGTGTGACGCTTTACAACAAGATGAAGAAATACGGTCTGCTTCGGTAATTCGAGTTTATTGAACGAGTCACAGAGAACCACCGTGCTGAACTCAGGTCGCCATGCAGTTCAGCTCGCGGATTCAAACACGCTTGCAACAGCGTTTCCGCCTCCGAGGCAAAGAGCTGCGACACCCCTGCGGGCGTTTCTGTGCTGCATCGCATGCAAAAGGGTGACGACTACCCGAGCTCCGCTGCATCCCAGGGGGTGACCGAGAGCAATCGCGCCGCCGTTGACATTCACTTTGCCGTGAGGCAATTCGAGTTGACGGATGCAGGCTAATGCCTGAACAGCAAACGCCTCATTGATTTCAAATAAGTCGATATCATTGACGGTGAGGTCAGCACGGCTGAGAGCTTGTCGAATGGCAGGGACAGGAGCCACAAACAGATCTGCTGGATCGAGTCCAGCTGTTGCAGAGGCGACAACCCGCGCCATCGCTTTTAGACCGTGTGCTTCCTGAAACCGGCGCGATGCGACAACGACTGCGGCACCACCATCGCTGATCATTGACGCGTTCCCTGCCGTGACCGAACCGCTGCTCAGAAATGCGGACGACAGTTTACCGAGTCTCTCGATCGACGCATCACTTCGGGGACCTTCGTCCTGCGTGAACGTCAACTCCTTTCCGCGCTGAGTGATGGTGATCGGAACAATCTCACGGGTGAAGTGCCCAGCCTGCATGGCCGCGATGGCGCGCTGGTGACTTTCGCACGCAAACAGATCCTGATCCTGGCGTGAGATCCCGGCAGACTCGGCCAACGATTCTGCAATCAGCCCCATCGAACGGTCGCAGATGGCGCAGGTCAAACCTTCGTGTTGCAGGCTGTCGATCAGTTTTCGGTCCCCCAAAGCAGGACCCGTCCGATCAACGAGATACGGTGCGCGGCTCATCGATTCCAACCCGCCGGCCACGACGACATCGGCGTCGCCCGCTCGAATGGCCTGTACGGCAAGCATGATGGCTTTGAGCCCCGAACCGCAAACCTTGTTGATCGTCAGAGCAGAGACCGAGGTGGGTAGACCGGCTCGGATCGCGGCCTGTCGTGCGGGGGCTTGACCGACCCCGGCCCCCAGGACATTTCCCATGATGACTTCGTCGACCTGTTCGTGTGCGATACCGCTCTGAGCGACAGCTGCACGTATCGCGATGGAACCCAGTTCGGGCCCTGTCAGGGATGCGAGCCCCCCCTGGAATTTCCCGATGGGCGTCCGGCAGGCACTCAGAATCATCACATCAGTCATCGCAAACCTCAAAAACTGTGGCACCCAAATACGGATTTGGTCGCGGAAAGTCCCCACCGCCCCAGGCATTCTACGCCCCCTCAGTTGACGGAACCATAGTCACAGGCGATTGTTAGAAGAAGTCGCCGGAATTTTCTTGTTGACCTGTCAGATTTTCGAGAATAACCGCGCGGTGCCAGGCATCGATCTGTACAGCACGCATTGAAACGCAGGAGGGGACGTTGGAAAGTGACGACGGCGACCCGACGGATTCGGGAAAGCTGGTGTCGCCCGAGCGACTCACTGCCGAATCGGTGCGTGCGCTGTACGAAGTTCATGGACGCGACCTGTTGACGTTTCTCATAGGGGTGCTTCGAGATCGGGATGCCGCGTGGGATGTGAGTCAGATCACCTTTCAACGACTGCTGGAGGTGGGGCACCTGGCACGCAACGAAACTGTTCGCGGGTGGTTGTTCAAAGTCGCCTTTCACGAGGCAATGCAATTTCGACGTAAACAGTCTCGTCGTGAACGGATACAGCAAAAACTTGCGGTTGGGATGGAGGAAGGTCGGCGGGATTTCCCGTCGACCATGCAGTCGCTGGTTCGGGAAGAAGAGGTTGCCCGGCTGCGAGTTCTGATGCAGCAACTTCCGGAAGAACAACAGTTTGTGGTTCGACAGCGGATTCAGGAAGAGAAGACATTTGCAGTCATCGCGGATGAATTACAGGTCCCCCTGGGGACCGTTCTGACGCGAATGCGATTAGCGATACAGAAGTTACAAAAATGGTTTGGCCGCGAAGACGCTGGCTGAGCAGAACTGAGGTTGTTCATCATGTCGTCAAAGGTTGACGAGAACCTGAATTGGCTCGCCACGCAATATGTGCTGGGTGAGTTACCCGTCGCCGAACGCGAAGCCTTTGAATCGCGACTGGCGGAAGATGTTGCGGTCTGTGAAGCTGTGATGATGGCGAGCCGTCTGATGCTGACCGCGCAGTCGATGTCCGCGGTTGCGGCGGTCGGTCACTCCGCTTCGAAATCGCGTCGTTCCAGTCGTGCAGCATGGACAGCGTTTGCTGTTGCCTGTGTCGCTGTCGCAGTCCTCTGCCTGTTCCCGTTCGTACCTGCCGACAAGGTTGATTCAGTCGCCAATCTTGATCCCGCAGCAGTCGAACTCGTTTCACTCTGGCGGACCGGGGATGTTCCTGAAGTCGACTCCGATGAGGTCGATGAATCGGATGATGACGATGTCGCAGTGCCTGGCTGGATGATTGCTGCGGTTTCGCTCGAAGCACGAGCGAAAGATCCGGGTGGATTTGATCCTGTCGATGGAATTGACGGCTCCTCGGGCAAAGTTCAGGAGAATTAGTCATGCCGCATCTCCTCACAGATTGGTTGCACAAGCGATTTGTTATTACCGCGGCGATCATGGTCTGCATCATGAATGCCGGGGTGTGTCAGGCTGATGACAAGACAACCGACAAGGCGAAGGATGCTCCGAAGAATGTCGCCAAGGCTGAAAAGGTTCGTGTTCAGCCGGCGGTGACGATTTCTCCGGAACGAGAAGCTGCCGCCATCTTGTTTGCCCGGGAAAATCATCCGGAACTGGCCGCACTGCTGGATGGTCTGAAAAAAAATGCCCCTCGTGAATACCAGGCAGCACTGGTTGATCTGGATCGGGCGGTCGAGCGGATTGGCAAGCTGAAAGACAAATCGCCGGACCGACATCAAGTTGAGTTGGCAGAGTGGAAAATCACCTCACGGATTCGGTTGCTCGCCGCACGACTGACCATGTCGGAAGACCCGACAGTGGAAGCAGAACTGCGAGCAGCACTTCGAGAACGCCTGGAACTGCGTCTGGGTGCTCAACGCGCCGAGCGTGATCGATTGCAGGTTCGAGTCACCCGGCTGGACCAGCAGATTGAGGAAATGTCATCCCG
>CAIWEX010000772.1 GCA_903911795.1 uncultured Schlesneria sp. | reverse complement strand
CGGCTGATTGTGGCAGAGTCGCCGCAGAACTTCCCGGCGTATGGCTCTGTTCTGTCTGCTCTTCGTCCCGCCAGCACCGAACTGCCAAATTTTGTACACGTCGCGGAAATCATGTCCAACAACGGACACGATATTCCTGGCGAACTGGCAGGATTCCTGGGAGCGGCTCACGATCCGTTGATTACGGGGGATCCCAGTCTGCCGGGATACCGCACACCCGGCCTGGAACCCCAACCAGGCTTATCGTCGCATCGAATCCAGCAGCGGGAATTGCTGCTGCAGCAGATTGATCGACAACTGGGAAGTGCCGCTGATTCGCGAAACATAGAACGGACGTCGGAATTTCATCAAAAGGCCCTGTCGCTGATTGCTTCCCCTCGTGTACGAAATGCGTTTCGACTCGACCTTGAGCCCGAACGAGTTCGATTGCGTTACGGAGTTGATCCCGGCAGCAATCGGGCGATCGAGGCTCGTAAATTTGGCGGTCTGCCTCACCTGGGACAGTCGATGTTGTTGTCACGTCGATTGATCGAAGCGGGGGTTCCGCTGGTGACTCTGGTAACAGGCCGACGGATTGATCAGGCCTGGGATACTCATCGTGACCACTTTCCATTGCTCAAAAAATCGTTACTGCCGCCGTTTGATCGCGCCTTTTCGGCGTTAATGGAGGACTTGACCCAGCGTCAATTGCTGGATGAAACCTTGCTGGTCGTACTGACCGAATTCGGGCGCACGCCCAAGCTGGGCTATGTGACATCCAATGCGGGTGCCGCACCTGACGGGCGGGATCACTGGCCGTCATGCTTTACAGTCATGTTTGCAGGAGCGGGAGTCACACCGGGGCTGATTTACGGAGCATCTGACAGTCAGGCTGCGTATCCCAGCCGAGATCCAGTCACTCCCGAAGATATTGCCGCCACAATTTATCAACGCATGGGAATCTCAGCCGATGCCGAACTGTTCGACAACCTGAATCGTCCTCATCGCGTCATGCTGGGACATCCGATAGATCTGGGCTGATTCTCTAATAAATGACCGTGCGCGAATTTGCTCGAAGGTCAAGGAGGAGGTCGCCGCAAAGACACTGCTTCTCCGAGGACTCCGAAGCAGTGGCACCACCGCAACACCCATAATCGCGCACCTTCATTGAGAGAGTCTGAATCATCAACCTGCCGGAAGCGTCCAGACATGGATCGGTGAAAAGTTACCGGGGTACTTTCCCTCCTTATCCAGGTTGCGACCGTTCCCGTTGCTCCCCCCGTTCGTCGCAACAACGGCCAGCCGATGATGATCGGGATGCAGAGTGACAGAATGGCAATTCGGCATTTTCGTGGTTTCGTAGAATGAGGCATCGTCTTCAATTCGGCGGAAGACCAGT
Source organism: uncultured Schlesneria sp. (assembly GCA_903911795.1). Classification (GTDB taxonomy): domain Bacteria; phylum Planctomycetota; class Planctomycetia; order Planctomycetales; family Planctomycetaceae; genus Schlesneria. The sequence goes on along the minus strand of CAIWEX010000772.1, from coordinate 12,570 downwards.
TTGCCTGCACCCGGATTTCCGCTGATGGTCAGCATCAGAAATCCCGCAGGATGAAACGCCAGGTCGGTCACATAGACGTCCCCTTCCTTGCCCAGTTCAAAACTCTTCACGAGTTGTCCGGTCTCCCAGTTGAAGACCATCACCGTTGGCAGTCCCTGAACATTCCCACCATTCTTGGGCTTGGTTCCGGCACAAATCAATTGCTTGCCATCCGGGCTGAACTGTAACTGGCGAACACCCCCAACCTCTTGCAATCGATCCGACTTGTGAAGTTCGGCCGCATTGAATTCACGCGTCACTTTGCCCGAAGCAAGGTCCCATTGACGGATCATCCCGGAAAGGTCCCCGGCCAGCAGACTCTTTTCATCGGGAGCAAATACCACGCACAACACATCCCAATCGGCATTGGTGAACTCGTGCTTCAATGCACCATCGGTGGCCGACCAGACTCGAATGGCGCGGTCGATCCCGCATGTCGCTACGAGAGACCCGCCTGCATTCAGTGCGACGTCGACAATCCAGCCGTTGTGCGCAGAACCGTTTGTCCAGCGCGGTGCTGCGGCGTCATCCACAAATGATCCACACCGCAATTGTCCCCAGGAATCGACTGAATAAACAACCTCTGGAAGAGCACTGGTCGCTGTTGACGTAGCGACAGCCAGTCGTTGAACCCATCCGTGATGACCTGTCAGCGGTTTCAATTCAGGCATCTCTGCCGCCGTCATATCAAAGCGGCGAATCAGCCCATCGTGGCCTGCGGCCAGCAGAAATCGCCCACACGGCGTAAAACGAGCCGCATTCAGCTGTCGGTCGACATTCAGAGCCTTCAGTTCTTTCGGCTCAAACTTGGCTTTCAATTCATCGTTCATTTCCGGGCTCTCTCACATTGATTCCGAAGAGTGTGCGCGTCAGGCCAGCAGTTCTTTGACAACAGAGCAACTGTCATGCGCGATCGGCAATGGCTGGCCGTGGTTGTCGTATTCAACCTTTCTGGAATCAATTCCCAGCGCCGCAAACCACGTGTGGAACATGTGTCCAATGTCGAAGGCATCACCGTCGACGAATGTACCCAGATCATTCGTCTTCCCGACGACGGTTCCCCGCTTCATTCCACAACCGGCGAGTGCCAGCGACCACGCTTCCGGCCAGTGGTCGCGTCCAATATGGCCATTGATTCGAGGGGTACGCCCGAATTCCGACATGGCAATCACCAGCACTCGATCCAGCATCCCTCGCTCGTTCAGATCTTCAATGATCGCTGCGTAAGCCTGATCGAAGCGCGGCATCAGGCTGCGGTGTCCATGGAAATTGTCGCCGTGCGTATCCCATCCATAACTGGTCACTTTCACAAATCGGACTCCCGCTTCCAGCATGTTTCTGGCCAGGAGCATATGACGACCGAATTCATGGGACCCGTAGCGTTGAACATCCTTCGGCGACAATTTTGTTGCGTCGAACAGGTCCTGACGTTTCATCAGTGAGCCTGCCATTTCGTAGACCGCCGAATGAGCTTCGGCATTCTCGTGTCGGCGACCTTCGACATATCGTTTGTTCAGCGTCGTCCGCAGCGCGTTCCGGGCAACGTCATCCTCTTCGTTGAGCGAGTTGTGGCGTAACAGATTCTCGGGTGGTTTCCCGTCACCAAACGCGAGAGCTCCATATTGAGGTCCCAGGAAGCCGGCATCCTGATAATGGAACCCACCACTCCCAGGCTTAATGGAAACATAGGGTGGTAACCCGCTGGATCCCGGTCCAAGCAATTTTGCGACCGCAGACCCGAAGAACGGATAGGTGACTCCGCGGTTCTTGGGGTCGCCCCGTTGAATTCGAGGAACACCGGCCGAGTGCGAATTGTCCTGTGTACACATGTTGCGAACGAGCGAGAGGTGGTGCATCACCGTGGCTGTACGAGGCATCAGTTCGCTGATGTTGACACCCGGAAGCGATGTCGCGATCTGGCGAAACGGGCCACCAAACTGCGTTCCCGGCTTGGGATCCCAGCTCTCATACTGACTCATTCCCCCGTCGATCCAGACGAACAGGACCTGTTTGTCCTTCGCATTCAGCTCGGCAGCCGTCAGCGGACTGACGAGGCCTCCCAAACCACCCAGAGCGAGTGCACCTGTCCCAGCGACCGACGCCCCCAGCCATTGCCGTCGCGAAAGAGCATGTTCCCACGGCTTACAGAGATTCGGAGTCAATGGCTTTCTCCCGACGCAATCACAGGCCCGTTACATCCGACGACACACGGATTCGAACTTCGGTTTTTAGCGTCCGGTTCTAACCGTGACCGATCTCCCACGGCCGATAGACCCAACTCGAATTCTCAGCCGCAACTCAACAATAGAAAGTGTTTCTCGCTCGTTTCCCCAGAGAAATCAAGGGAGTTTGATGCGATCGTCGCGAATATTTACGGTGGCCGCTTGCCGCAGGCCCGTCGCTGTACCAAGACCGTGGCACCCATTTCCATGCCATGCAGGTAATTGAGAGTGGCCCACGAATTCTGCGACAAATATTGTGACGTTGAATGGAAACTCGTCAGACCGTACCCGGTTCAAACCGGAATGGATCAGGAGTCATCTCGTACCCGGGACGCATGCCGACGTTCATTAACAATCCCAGTGCCGCAGCGGTCATGATCAGGCTCGACCCACCATAACTCATCAGTGGCAGTGTGATTCCGACCACAGGTAGCAGTCCCACTGTCATCGCAGTATTGATCACAGTTTGAGTCGCCAGCAATGTGACAATGCCGACCGCGACCAGTCTGCCGAAGGGTTCTCGTGTTGCGTTGGCAATCATCAATCCCTTGGCGAACAGTGTGAGATAGATTGCCAGCGTCGCCACGCCACCCAGCAAGCCCCATCGCTCAGCCACCATGCAGAAGACAAAGTCGGTCTGTGCAGCGAACAATCGATAAGCATCATCGTCCAGCAACCGGCCTGACGCATCACTGCCAGTCGTACCACCCAGGGCAATCACAAATTTCGACTGGTGCTGATGCCACCGATCACCGTTTGGATTGGGACCACCATCGACCTGAGTGAACAGCGCGACAACACGCGACTTCTGCTCGGCACTCATCTTTGTCCAGAACAGCGGAGATAGTGACATCCCCAGCAAGACGACACAGAGAAGGTGCCTGGTCCGAGCTCCCGCTGCAAACAGCATGGCAAACAACACGGGAACGAACAGCATGGCCGAACCGAGGTCGGGTTCAATCAGAATCAGCACCAGTGGCACGGCCGTGATCAAAAACGGAGCGACCAGCCCCCCAAGCCGCCGATGGTTTTCGCGATACATGAGATACTGAGCGAGCGCCAGGATGAACGTGAGTTTGACAATCTCGGAGGGCTGCAGATCGAAGAAACCGAGTTGAATCCAGCAACGTGCTCCTCCCCGCTTCGCCATGAAGAGGACGACAATCAACAGCGGCAGCGAACAACCAAACGCCACGTACCCCAGCGGCTTCCAGAATCGATAGGGGATGCTGAGCGTGACGAGAACAACGGGCAGTGCCACCAGGACCCATGTCACCTGCTTGGAGAAGACATCCGGCCCATCGTTCGTAAAATCTGCCCGCTGGATTCCTGCCAGCCCCAGCGCCACGAGCGCAACGACGCACAGGACCATCAGCCAGGGGACACGACGAATGGGAATTCCAGCAAACACGGCGGCCGTCTTACCTGAGGAAGTTTCGCAAAATCGCTGGAAGTTGAATCACTGCCTGCAATTCCAGACAGAACACCAGCAGGGCGAGGTATAGACAATCCCCACTTCGGCGCGAATCCCATTCCGCCCAAACGAGTCAATTCGCAATCGATCGGTGAAGAAACCATCGGTCCAGCACGACGCGGCGAGTAAACCAGCGTGAAGCCATCAGTCTGCGGGCCATGAACAATCGAACTGTTCCCGGCAGCCATGCCGCCAACGATGAAGACGTTGTGTGACTGAACCTTTGAGTCAGTTTTGACTGATAGATATCTGCGATCTGGTCACGACTTGATGTACCTGCTTCTGCGATGCTCTCGGCACACATCAGACCTGAATCAATGGCGGGCCAGATCCCTTCGCCGCTTTGACGATCTGCCAGACCGATCGAGTCCCCGATCAAGACGATTCCAGGTCCGCTGAAAGGACGCGGCGACTGAGTCCGCAGTCGATAAGCATGCCCCAAAAATCTCCCTGGTAGCGGGAAATTCACCTTTCCACGTCGCTTCAGAAATTCGACAAATTCCGCAACTTGAGTCGACAGGTGAGATTCACCTTCACGCCCCAGGCCGATATTGAGGTAATCTCCTTTTCGAAAGACCCAGCCGGACCCTTTCAGATCAGGACAGAAAAAGAGTTCAGGTCGTTCCGCCTGAATAGTACACCCGACTCGCTGTTCCGCAGTCATTTCGAATTCGACTTCCTGGGCAACGACAACAGGCAGGTCAGGAGTTGCCACATGATCGTCAGCATGGGCCACTCGTGTCTGCTCCACCGATTGTGTCTGCAGATACTTCGCGACCGGACAGAAGTGTCCCCCTGCTCCAACGATCACTCCAATTCGGAGTCGATCGTTGACGACCCAGCCTGTTCCGTCGCGCCGTATGGATTGAAGGGTTTCCCCGAGCATCAATCGGGCGCCGGACCGCCGCAACAGGTAGTCGTCAAACTCGCAGCGACGAATTCCATAACTGACCGTCTGACCATAATTGGTTTCGACTTCGCATCCATCGATCAATCCCGTGAGAAAGCTCGTGATCGGCTGCAGGATGCGTTGGGACTGATATTCCGCCGTGTCCAACGCCAGGGCCTTGAATATTGGAGGCGTGATCCAGCCGGCACAGACCTTGTGACGCGGGAACTGGGATTTGTCCAAGACCAGTACGTCGACACCCTGTTGGCGCAACCTCCAGGCACAGGATGAACCAGCCGGACCACCACCGACGATCAAGACATCCGCGGTTTCCATAGGGAGGTCGCTTTCACGTACGTTTTCGTCGCCGGGTCAAGATGGCTCGGTATACCAGTCGGCGCGTGTTGTTGGAATTGTGTTATTACTGTCACGCGTGAAAAGGACCTGGAACAACTGCAAGTCACCGGTCTCGAATGTTGCGGATGATGCCGCGAGATACAGTCGCCACATCCGCACGAATCGTTGATCAAACATGGTTGCAACCTGATCGGCGACGTTGTCAAAGCGAGTCAGCCAGTCGGCACATGTTCTGGCATAGTGCAGTCGCAGGTTTTCGACATCGAGAACAGATAATCCAGAATCTTCAAACAGGTCCATCATCTCGCGTAAACTCGGAGGATGGGCCCCAGGGAAAATGTACTTATCTGTCCAGGGGTCCAGAGGGCGTGTGGCATTGCGACCGATCGAGTGAATCAGACCGCGGCCGGTCGGCGTGAGAACGCGGGAAATCAGTTGTCCCATCTCACGATAATTTTCGGGGCCGACATGTTCGAGCATCCCGACTGAAACAAAGGCGTCGAACTGTCCTGTCAGATGACGATAGTCATCCTGAACAAACTGGACACGGTCACTCAGTCCTTCTCGCGCAGCCCACTGACGCGCATGTTCGACCTGTTCTGTCGAAAGATTGTAGGCCTGGACCGAAACGCCGTAGTGGCGGGCCATATGCAGGGCGAGTGCTCCCCATCCGCAGCCCGCTTCGGCAACTCGTTCGCCCGGTTTCAAGCGAAGCTTGCGACAGACATAATCAAGCTTGGCAACCTGAGCTTCTTCCAGCGTTGAATCGGACTTGGGGTAATAGGCACATGTGTAGACCATCCGATCGTCCAGCCACATTCGATAGAAATCGTTCCCAAGATCGTAGTGGTGATGCACACTCGATTTGGATTTTGCCAGCGAATGCGAGGACCGGGTGAATCGTGTCGTTGGACGACTGCGCTGGGACGCTCGAATGACCGACAACCCGCGATTGACTTCGACAAGCACCGATCGAAGATCTCCACGTATGGAGACCGTTCCGTCGCTGTAGGCTTCGCCGAATGCCAGGTTGGGGTTCCAGGCAAGCCGAGGGAGCAGGCCGGGTTGATGAATGACAACCTGACCTACGGGCATCGGTGAACCAATAACAGTTCCATCCCAGAGGACAAGCTGTATGCGAGGTCGACCGATTGCATCGAAGAGATATTCGATAATCCGGCGTTCCAGCCACCTTGATGATCGCAGCATCTTGTTTGACGAAGCGACAGCCTCTTTCTCTCCAGAACGAACTGAGGCTTCGGACGTAAAGTTCAACGGCCGATCGTCTGTATCGGAAATTGGAGTCGCGGGGACTTGGGGCGTTGCCAATCCGTCGTGCATGATTGAATCCTCAATACTTGCGATGCGGACTGTTTTATAGTTCTAATTGTTCACCTTCGAGATGTGTTTGCTTTTGGTCAGTCTAACGCCCCACATGCGTGAGTCAATCAGCAAACAGAGTTACTGGGAAGCGCCATTGGTTGCCTTCCAGTAGTCTGGCAATCCCGACTTCGTCGCAATCAGGATTTCACGAATCGCCGATCGATCCTCGGGAGAAAGATGCGAAAAGGCTTTGCTCTGATCGGCACCGCTGAGTACTTCCCATAGACGCCGGTAAACCAGATCGCGCGCCTCGGTCGGTAGTTCATCAAACGATGGTGAATAGACCAGATAACTGCAGGGGTGTTTGAACAGTCTTCGCTGCAAATCGAAGTCACGTAGTGAACGTCCCTGCGAATCACGCGGCCCTCGCGCTGCGAATTCGTCCGCAAATGCCGTCGTTCCTTGAAGTCGCCCGGTCAGTTGTGCTTCATCACAGAACAACAGGTATTTCACGAGTGCCTCGCACGAACTCTTGATGCGAGTTGTCGTGCTATCCCAGCGGTGCCCGGCAGGCTCACCCAGTTCTTTGTTCAATCGAACTTCGGAATAGAGCGCTTCACGTGTCTGAAAGTTGGCTCGCGTCAGCAGGTTGTGAGCTTCGGTCTGGTGCTCCAGTACCATCAAAGCGATCAGGTCACTGTGGGGAGTGAGGTACGCAGCGGTTTTAAATCGTGATTTCAAGTCGGTCACATTTTGTCCATTGGCGTTATCAACAGGTTCACGCTCCTGCTTGCCATTTACGATCAGGTTTCCCAAGTGCTGTTGTTCGCCGTGTGTCCCCGTGACATACCATCCCCCCCAACGTTTTGAAATCGGGCTGGTGTGATCGATGCGATGTGTTCCCATCGCCAGGACCGGAAAGCCAACGCCATCCACATAGACGGATCGAATGAAATGGCCGGGGACGCCGCGTGTATGTGAGGATCCATGGCAGAGCAGACAATTGTCGATGTGTCGGGCAAACTTGGGGTGATCGGTCTGTTCCTGATCGAGTGTGTAAAACACCGCACCCAATTGAGGATCGACGGCAGAAATTTCGACGACATCCCCCCCCTGGCAGAAGCCAATGTACATGTCGTCACTGAAATAAAGTGCCCGAGGAGTTCGCGGTGCGATCTTGTGTCGCTGTAGACTGGTTTTGGAGAAAACCAGGGTCTGTGACGAGATGGGAACCTGTAATCCATCCAGAACCGCTTTCAGATACCCGACGCGATCGTCAAATTTCAGTTGTGCCGTGCCGTTATCCAGCCGCTCCTGAAATCGCGTAATGGGGTTGCAGGGAGTGGCAGTGCCGTAGTTGATCGGCTCGTGCTCAAAATCCTGCGCACTCGCCAAGCCGGCAACACCAAGTACGCAGATCATGGCCAAAAGCGAGGTTATCCGAGTTGGCAAAAAGTTGATCATAATGGTGATTCACTCCACAAGTCGCGTTTGTAGGATTGCAGTCACTGGTGGCGGGGAGTAAGTTTCCAGCGTCTGTCATCGCCAATTCTCAGTTCAGAGGTTGACGAAACAGCGTCCAGACCTCAAAATCGGATAGTGTCATCCAATTTCTTCAATCACTCTACTCTCGCCAAAACAGGACGTCAACGTCCACTTTCCGAGGAAATGAGGCTACGGCATGTTTTCTCAAACTGTAGAATACGCCTTGCGTGCAATCGTTTTTCTCGCTCACAAGTCACCACAAGCCTGTACCACGGACCAGATCGCCGAAGCGACCCAGGTACCGAAACCCTATCTTTCCAAAGTGTTACAAAATCTTGGAAGAAATGACATTGTACGCAGTCAGCGCGGGATCGGCGGGGGGGTATCGCTGGTCAAATTGCCAGCAGAACTGACGATTCTGGAAGTCGTGAATGCCGTGGAACCGATTGAGCGAATTGTGACCTGCCCACTAGGACTGAAATCACACGGCAAAAACCTTTGCCCGCTTCATCGACGGATGGACGATGCCCTGGCATCTGTTGAAGCGGCCTTCGGGACGACGACACTGGCCGAAGTGCTATCCGAGCCGACTGGAAGCCCTCCCTTGTGCGATCCCGTGAAAACGATCGTTCGCAAGGCCACGATAAAACCGTAGCGGTTCGTCACTGTTATAAATTTGCGTTGGATTGTTTAGCGCCGGCGGTTCGCGAAGACGCTCAAGCCCACTCCATCCCAGGGGAAACCGCGAAACGCAGTACCTCTGGGATGGATGCATAATTCCCTTTGACTCGTTGCCTCGTACTTAATCCTCGGTGGGACGCGATCGGTTGGCCCAATGTCCTTTCGGATCACTGCCGCTGACCCAGACACCTTTCAGGTTCCAATCCATGTAGGCGTGGACATCGACCGGTGCGTAGCGCAGGGTCAATCCACAACGGCGGCGCTGTGAGGCATTGGCCTCGGAACCGTGCAGCAGTAGATCTGAATGCAGACTGATTTCACCCGCTTTCAGGCAATCGTCGATGAACTCTCCATACTGCTCGACGTTTTCGATTGTCTGGTTCAGAACATTGTGTTCCTTCGGATCACTCGGTCGGTATGTCATCGCACCAAAATGATGTGACCCCTTCACGAACCGCATGCAGGCGTTTTCCACATCGGCGTCATCAACAGCCAGCCAGACCGTAATCGCCTTCGACGGAGTCAGCGGCCAGTAACTGGAATCCTGGTGCCATGCGACACTCTTGCCATCCCCCGGCATTTTGCAGAAGAAGTGCGAACCCCAGCCAACAACATTTTCGCCCAGCAGGTCCTTCACACAGGCAACGATCCTGGCGTTCGTCACAATGTCCCAGACTTTCCCGTAGCGCAAGTGAGCCGAACTGATCGAATAACTGTCGCCACCCTCTGCAACCACCTTCGCCAGCAACTTGTCGAAGTACTCGCGAATCTCTGTAATTTCAGGAGTTGAATAGACGCGAATCCCTTTCACGAACCCGTCCCTGTTGAATTGCTCAACCTGCTCGGGAGTCAAAACTTTGGGTGTCGGATTGGAAACGGGGTGATAGCTCAAATCACGAGGCAAATTCGCCAGATCTTCCTGGTCGAGTACAGCTTTGAATTGTGTGGGGGCGGGTGCAGACATCGTTGATTCTCCTGATAGCTCGGACACTCACGTTCGAAGAGACTATCCCAGACAGCGAGAACGAACAACAGATCAGCCTGCAGGTGACGTGACAAATGTCCCGCGAATTTACCGATTGATCCGCACTTCGTATGAAGAATTCTTGATTGTTCCGGCAATGGTCGATAAGAATAGAGGAATGGGTGCCTGAAATTAAGGGTGACCACTGCTCGAAAACTCCGCCAAATTCTTCTGGTAGAGTCTTCCGACACCGCCAGAATCCTGCCGACCTGACTGTGCCAGCCGATCCCTGCCAACAGGAACTGCCGACATGCGAAATCCTCTCGGATGCGACCAATTTCGTCGATCGCTGAAACTCAGTCGGCGTGGGTTTTTGCAAGCCGGGGCGATGGGTATTGGCGGACTGTCTCTGCCACATCTGCTTCGCCAGGAATCAGTTGCTGCGAATTCGACTAAGGACCGATCCGTCATCATCCTGTGGATGCGAGGTGGACCGAGTCACATCGATATGTGGGATCCCAAGCCGGAAGCTCCCGTCGAATACCGAGGAGAATTTGGCACGATTTCGACGTCGGTTCCGGGGATCCAGTTGACGGACATGCTGCCGAAAACAGCCGCGATCATGGACAAATGGTCGATTGTTCGCAGCCTGAACCATCACGACGCCGGGCACTCCACGGGCGACCAGATTTGCTTCACAGGCTACAACACGGGCCAGAATCCTGACGAAAATGTCCACCCGAGTTGCGGATCCATCGTTGCCGAACAGCTTGGGCACCTGTCCCCTGAACTGCCCGCCTATGTGATGATTCCGAAGATGCTGCCGGGGGCTGGATCTGCTTACTTGGGTGTTGCCAACAAGCCCTTCGAAACGATTGCTGATCCCGCCAACCTGGCAACTCCCTTCAGTGTGCCAAACTTCTCGCTGGCCGAGGGTCTGGATGTGCATCGACTGGATGATCGTCGTGGGTTGCTGACGGGACTGGATCGCGTCCAGGAACAGATCGACCGGACCGGGCAGATGCGAGCGATCGATCGATTCACGCAGAAGGCATGGACCATTCTCAGTTCACCGAAGGCCCGAGCCGCGTTTGACCTCGAAGCCGAACCGCGTGCCGTTCGCGAACGTTACGGAATGATGCCTGCGTTTGATCCCGGGGCCTCCAATCGCTGTGGTGCGCCTGCCTGGAGCCAGCGAATGCTGCTCGCACGGCGTCTCGTCGAAGCGGGAGTCCGGCTGGTGACAGTCGATCTTCGCTGGTGGGATACTCACGTCAAAGGATTCGAATCGCTGAGGCTTGGATTCCTGCCGCGCTGGGATCAGGCATATACCGCTCTGATTCAGGATCTGCACGAGCGTGGATTACTCGAAAATACTCTGGTTGTCGCCTGGGGCGAGTTTGGCCGAACTCCTCGTGTCAACAATGATGCCGGGCGCGATCACTATCCCAACGTCTTCAGTGCTGCACTGGCTGGCGGACCCGTGCAAGGGGGTCGAGTTGTCGGTGCCTCGGACGCCAAGGGAGCCTTCCCGCTGGCCAACCCGAAGTCGCCACAGGATGTCCTGGCGACGATCTATCGATTCTTGGGAGTCGATACACAAAAACACTACCTCGACAACTCAGGTCGACCGCATACAGTGCTGCCGTCGGGTTCACCGATCATGGAATTGAGCTGACGCTGATTCCATTTCAGTCAAGCGACAGGGTGGCGGGGGCGCACCCGCTTCGGGGAAGCCCCCGTTCAAACGCGTTCCATTTCGGGGTCGGCATGAGGAACACTTATCTCCGCTGATTTTCACTGATCAGACAGAGAAAGAAACGGCTTTCGGGGGGCATTGCCTCGTATTCGAGATCAGCGTGAATCAGCGACAGGGTGGCGGGCGCACCAGTGCGACCCCGCCACCCAACCGTCAATCCAGGGCGAAACTCTCGCACGATTCGCCACCAATCTTTCAGTCGAACGATTAGTTCTTTGCGGGTTGCTTGCGCAGGATCAGCAAATAATTTCCGCGATCCGTTGCCATCGCCTGGGGACGCTGGCGGCCTCGGTTTGCGACGCACCATCGCAGAGTGTCGCCTTGCAGTTCATAGATTCCCAGGAATTGTCGCCCATCCTGTGGGCCGCTGGTCCCTTCGGCGTCCAGGTTGCCCGACGCACCGTTGCCGGTCATCACGAATGTTCCGCCACCAATCCCTTCGGGAGCACGACGCGTGGTACCGACTTCACGGCCCGTGATCTTATTCCCTTCGACAGTCAGTTCGATTTCCATCTGTCCGGAATTCGGAGTCTCACCCCGGCCTTCAACGACCCAGCCACGCCAGACCCCAGCCAGGCGAGATCCATCTCCTGCGGCTTCCGCTCGACCGCTCGTTGGACGTGAACGAGCAGGCTCCGCGGGACGATTTGGCACTGCACTGGCGGCAGGAGGATTCTGCCGTCGATCTGTCCCCTCTGGCGGTGTGTCCATCGATTCCGCAGCACGGATTTCAGAAGCGTCCAGGCTGCCATCTTTGTTCGTATCCAGTCGGTCAAACAACTGAACGATTCGGCCAAGTTCTGCGCGTGTCAGTCGCTGATCTCCATTGCCATCCAGCATTCTCAGGAGCGGAGGCAATCCAGGCTCTTCGCGTTGTGGCTCGTTTGTCGGGCCGGGGTTGCGAGGCGCGGTTCCGCCGTTACCGCCTCGTCCTGCCCGATGTTTCTCGAAGACCTGCTGAAATTCCGCTCGAGTCACCGATCCTGATTCTGTTTTGCCTGCCATCGTCAGAATCTGATCGAGCATCCGACGGTTGTTCTCGTTAGCGTCGGAACTGGTCAGTTTTCCATCTTTGTTCGTATCCAATTGGCGAAACATCGCTTCGGCTTCGTCCAAATTCCCTTGAGCCCAGACAGCCTGTGACCACGCCGTAACGGATCCGAACAACACCAACGGGAAGAGAACAGTGAATTGGCGAACAAACGACATCAGATGAGCCCTTCCGAAAGATCCCTGAAATTTCTGACAGGAAGTCAAGAAGACGATTTCCCTGAATAGATTTGAAACTCAAATTGCTAAACACTGCACTGTCGATAAAGTTCCGGTGTAATTCGTTGGCGCAGGACAAATGACGCTTTGGTGCCGTATACTCCAGAT
>CAIWEX010000771.1 GCA_903911795.1 uncultured Schlesneria sp. | reverse complement strand
CTTTGCCCGCTTCGTTCTTCCCGTCGCTCTTGCCTTGTTGACCTGGATTCGTTTGATCCTGCTTCCCGTCTTCAGTCTTGTTTTCTGAATTTTCCTTCGGTGGGTCTTGGCGCTTTGTCGTAGGATCTTTGCGGTCTTCGCCCGGCTTACCTTCTTTCGGAGGCTGTTGTTCCGGACGTTCCCCATTCTGGTCGCGTTTGGCTTCTTCCAGCTTCTCATCCCGCTTGACGCGATCTTCCGCCAGTTTCTGCTGAACTTCGCGATCCGTCATTCGTTCCACGATTTTCAGTTTGATTCCCGGTGTGACCGTGGAATTTGGACGAGGCTGCTTGTTATCAAAAGCCTGCACATGAAATTCGACGACGTCGCCCGCTTTCAGAACCAGTCGGTCGAGATTCAAATCATGTTTCAGCAACACCCGTTGTTTACGCCCATCGGATAATGGCTCTTTGCTGATCGGCTGGCCGTTTTTCTTGATGTGCAAATTAATGTGACTCAATTCAAAATCGGGGTCGCGAGCTTCAATCAAGAGCGGAATGATCGCGTTGGCGGCGACTTCCATGTCTCGCACGGGTTCCAGTAACGCGACTTCCGGTGGAAGATCAGGACGGATGTTCAGCGAGTACTGAGTCGGCTTCGGATCCGTCATGCCAGCTTCGGTCTTGCACTCAATTTCGTAGACCTTGGCGAATCGACCATCGGACCGGAATGCGAGCTTCCAAGATGCCGTCAGCTTCATTCCGTCGCTGGAGACGGACATCGATTCTTCTTCGTGATTCAATTCGGACGTCGGCTCGTCGCGGAATTTGATGGTGGCGGACTTCACCGGAATATTCATATGGGCAAAAACAGTAACGGTTGTCCCTTCCCACGCTTCGATGTTGCCACCCGCCTGTTCGGTCGGTTCCAGCTTGGTGTACGGTTCGAATCGGTAGGAGATCTTGTCGACATTGGCTGAGGGGGGCTGATTGACAGTCACAGTGTACGTCTGGGAAACAGCGTCACCCGCTCGAACGACGTACGTCGTGTCCTGCAGAAGTCCCAAACCATTTTCACCCAGCAAAGTCCCGACGAAGCGAGTCGGAGTTTCAGGCTGCATGGTGACCGGTTCACTCCGGAACTTTCCATCTGCCGTTGTGAATTCCAGCCAGACTTTCTCGGGAACTTCGCCCGCGATATCGGCCTTGATTTCAACCGGCTGGCGAGCCATCACGGTGACGTTTCCCGGTTCCACCTTCAGAATCTCTGTTCGAGTCGCCACGCCAACTTCTGCGGCGGGGAACAGGCTGCGCCAGATCGAATTGGAAATCTTCTTCGGTGAAAAGAGGGCATACAGGCAGAAGAGCAACACGACCGCCAGCAGGGCATAGGCCATGCGCATCAGGGGGCGATGGTCGATCGCCTGAGTGACATCGATCTTCTGAAGCTGGACCGCCGCATTCTTTTCGAGGGCTCGCAGGATGGCAGGATTCACTTCGCGACCGGCCGCACGCAGGTCGACCAGATTCAGCAAGTTGCTGCGCAGGTCTGGGTCCGCCGCTTCAATCTCGCGGGCGGCAAACAGCTTGTTGACAGTTCGCAAGTACGGAATGCCGACCTTCCACGTCAGCCAGGCCGTCGTCAGGACAAGCAGCGTCACGAGCAGAGTCCAGCGCAGGCCAATGCCGAAACCGCCGGGGATGATCCACTGATCGAAAACGATGAACGTCAGCAGGTAGCCAAGAAACATCGTGGCGACACCGGCTGCCGCGATCAGGATGTCAGTGGTTTTGATGGAAGCTCCCGTTTTCTGGAGCTTCAGCTCAACGTACTCGTCAAAATCGAGATATCGTGAAGAATTGGAAGAACCGGGAGTCAGACTCGACATAATGAATTGTCCTGAATTTCTCGCTCAAGCGGAGCCATAAGTCCAAGCCCCGCAAAGAACGCAGCGGACGCGTCACTCAAATTACCAACGATACCATACCCATAAATCGACGCCCCGTCAGCAAGAAATGTTCCCAATTTCTGCCTGAGGTTCGAACTATCTGTCTGAAGTTTGGCGGCCGGACGGACCATTCCGTCTGGAAAATGTTTTGGGCGAGTTTGCCGCTTGCGGGAACTTTCGCGACACTTTGACGTCACATCCGGATGAACCGGAGTAGGATACTCAAACAAATCTCGCCCTTGCCTTGGGCTACAACTTGCTAAACTTCGCCTTGCGACAGGAGTTACAGATGCGCCGTGTCATGCCCTGGGGAGCCGTCATCTTGGCGATTTCGTCGATTGGTTGGGGCGGAGAAATTGAATTTGTCGAGGATTTTTCTCTGGCACCAGATCGGGCCGTCGTCCTCAAGCAACTGATCCCGGGGACTGAAGATTATTACTACTACCATGCTCTCCATTTCCTGAACACGGAGCAGTTCGACAAGGTTCGCGAACTGGCAACTCCCTGGCACCAGCGTCACGGTCAAACTGGTCGCCTGACCGAAATTCAGACCCGCTTGGCATTGTTGAGCTACGAAAAGCAGCCCAACGAATCGCTCAACTACCTGCGCCAGCGGCTGAATCTCAATTACCCTCATCAGCGCGAGCAGCTCGGGGTTGAGCCCAACTTCCCGATCCTGCTCGATCCAAAGTCTGTCTCACGTGAAGAATTCCTGAAGCGGGCCGACGGTCACTCGGTTGATAACCTCGATGCGTTTGAAGACTCGGCCCTCGACTGGCTGGCCAGCGCGGCGATGAATCCGAATCGTCGTCGTCAGTTTGTCTCCCGTATCCAGCGGCCCGACTACGACACCCTTGTGAAACTGGTGGCGGATGATTTGAATCATCCCAATTCAGGCGGATTCGGTTCACTCGGCATTCATCGGCAGTTATTGCTTTCGCAACTGGAAGAATTGCTGAAGCTGAAGGGGGATCTGCTCAATCAGCAGCAATTCGTGAATGCCTACCTGACCAAGCTGCAACCGAACGTTGAAGAAAACTGGCGACACAATCCCGCCGCGCTCGAAGCATACCTGAATCGTCTGACCGCTTTTGCGAACCGACTGGCCCCGGTTCACAACTCATTGAAGGCACACGTCCTTTATCATCGGCTGGTGCTGAGTCAACTGCGCGGTCAGTACGACAAGAATCTGCTGATCGAATACCTGAAGCTCCCTCGCCCGGTCGGATACATTTCGAAAGTGATGCAGGAATCGGAAGAGATGAAGCGATTCGCGTGCGATCTGAACGCGAATTTCGGAGCTGCATTGCTGCCGCCGATTGGTAACGACGAACCACTGGTCCGGCGCTACCTGGCTCAGTTGCTCGTTGATGCTGCCAGCACGAAGGAATTCGAACCGTACATTAATGATGTCTACCTGCGGCACCTGTTTGCCGAAACGAAAATTGTCAACGGGTTGGGTGAACCCGAACAGTGGGCGTCGATGCTTCCGCCAGAATTATTCCAGGCCCTCAAGGAACGGATTGAAATCGACTTTGCGGCGACGAATAAGACTCAGTTCACGCCGGATGAAGCGGTCAAGCTGGATGTGAACATCAAGAACGTCAGCACATTGATTGTCAAAGTTTTTGAAATCAACACTCGCAACTACTATCGCGACCAACTGAAAGAGATCGACACCGACGTCAATCTGGATGGTCTGGTTGCGAACGTCGAGCAGACGTACACGTACAATGAAGCCCCATTGCGTCGAGTGGCGAGGAAGTTCGAGTTTCCGCAACTGAGTAAACCGGGAGTCTATGTTGTCGACTTCATTGGCAACGGACGCAGCAGCCGGGCACTGATTCGCAAGGGACGACTGCGACATCTGGTTCGAACGGGCAGTGCAGGGCAGGTCTTTGCAATTTTGGATGAGCAAAACAAGCAGGTCAAAGACGCATCGATCTGGCTGGCGGGCCACGAATACACCCCGTCAGAAAGCGGGACAATCACAGTTCCATTCAGCAATGCCCCGGGACCTCAACCGATTGTGATTTCGCGTGGAGAGTTCTCGTCTCTGGATACGTTCTTCCACGAGAGCGAAAACTATGGTTTGAGTGCCGGAATTTATGTGGATCGCGAATCGCTGCTGAAACGGAAAGCGGCGGAAGTTGTTATCCGCCCGAGTCTCACCCTGAACGGAAATCCGTCGTCACTCAAGCTGCTGTCTGATGTGAAGCTGGTCATTACCTCAACAGATCTGGACGGCATCGCGTCCTCCCAGGAAATCGCAGATTTCGCCTTGTTTGAAGATCGCGAATCGACTCACGAATTCACCGTTCCGGCGCGCCTCGCTTCGATTTCGTTCACGCTTACGGCACAGGTCAAGAAACTGTCTGCTGGTGGACAAAAGATCCCGCTGGCAGTCGGCGAATCATTCAAGCTGAACGAGATTGATCGGACCAAAATTACGGAAGATCTGCATCTGATCAAGACCGCTGCTGGCTATTTGATCGAACTGCGAGGCAAAACGGGCGAAACTCGTGCCTCGCGGCCAGTGAATCTGTCGGTCAAGCATCGCGACTTCCGGCATCAACTGGACGTCACATTGAAGACAGATCCGGCCGGCCGGATTCTTCTGGGGGCATTGACCGACATCGCATTGATCACGGCATCCGGTCCACAGGGAACGTCGCATACATGGCATTTGCCAATGGATGTGCATACCTATTCACAGACTCTGCACGGCAAAGTGGGCGAACCGATCACGCTCCCCTATCTGCCACGGGTGGCTGGAAACGCCAAGGTCGAACGGAGCGAATTGTCTCTGCTGGAACTCCGTGGCGATGTTTATGTTGCTGACCGGTTCGAAAATCTTTCGGTTCGGGCAGGGCTGGTCGTGATCGACAAACTGCCAGCCGGGGATTACGAATTGCTGTTGAAATCGACCGGAAATCGGCTGCGAATCCGGTTGACCGAAGGGGAACGACTGGGGCGATACATTGTTGGTTCGACACGCCAGTTGGAGACTCCAGCGCTGGCGCCCGTCCAGATCGAATCGATCACGTCTGCGAATGGCAAGTTGACCGTCAAGCTACAGAACGCGTCCAAGTTTACGCGAGTCCACGTTTTTGCGACTCGTTTTGTCCCCGAGTATTCCGCCTACGGCCATTTGAGTCGAGTGCGAGCCGCCGAACCGTATCTGTTTTCGCAGTCGCCCGCAGAATCGGTCTACCTGACGGGCCGCAATATCGGTGACGAATACCGCTATATCATCGATCGAAAGTATGCCAGCAAGTTCCCCGGCAATATGCTGGACCGTCCCTCCTTGCTGCTCAATCCGTGGGCGGTGCGCGAGACTCAGACAGGCGAGCAACTGGCAAGGGGTGGCGATCGATTTGGCG
>CAIWEX010000770.1 GCA_903911795.1 uncultured Schlesneria sp. | reverse complement strand
CCTGGTGCATCGACTCAGGGCAATCGCGTTTTTCAATGTAGGGTGGGGACCAGCTCGCTTCGAGCGCAGACCCACCAATAGCAAATGTCGAGATATGATGGTGGGCCGGCGCGACGAAGCGACACTTGTCCCACTCTACATCAGCTCAGATGTGACGGTGGATGTATTCCGTTTTTCCGAACCCGTTGAGATTCCACCAGTAATCAACTGGGTGACACCGTCGAATAACCTGCGACCATCAGCCGGAACGCGCTAGCGTCCGGTTTCTGGCGATGCGTGTCTCCAGTCGTCCATCGGAACCGGACGCTACTAGCGCGTTCCGGCTGATCGATGTCTCGAAAGTCATACCCGGCTGGCAGTAGCAACTGGCAAGCACAGAGACAAAGATGTGGGTAACATTGACTCCACCCTACGTTTTGATTGGTCCGCGTCGCCCGTGTCCCATTCCTCCGCTACCGCGTCGAATTATCGAAAGACCGTCCGTTTCCCGGCGTATCGTTTCAGTTTTTCGAGATCGATAACAACACCCAGGCCTGGCAGAGTCGGGATCGTCAGGTTTCCTTCGGCATCAATCACGAACGGCTCTGTCGTCAAGTCATCGATATAGGCACAGGGTGTCAGATATTCGACGTAGCGTGCCCGTGGGATGGCGGCACTGAATTGCAGGTCCGCGGCCAGACCCATCGCAGTGTTCCATCCATGCGGAACGAGAGTGATGTTGTGGTCAAAACAGAGCCAGGCCAGTCGACGTGATTCGGACAAACCACCGTTTTTCGTGCAGTCTGGCTGAAGAATGTCGACCGCACGTCGTTCGATCCAGGGGATGAACGACTGGCGTCGCGTCAGCACTTCACATCCCGCAATCGGAACCGGCGACACTCGTGTCAGCTCGATGTAACCTTCGATGTCATCAGGGGGAAGCGGTTCTTCGAACCAGGTAATGTTGAAGTCGGCGAGCATCTTGGCGGTTTCTCGAGCCCAGTTGGTGCCATGAGGCCAGAACTGTTCACTTCCTCCGGCATCGACCATCAGTTCCACTCCATCACCGACGGTCTGTCGAGCTGTCCGGACAATCATTTCGTCGAATTGACGGTCACGGCGGCCGAACGGTCGCCAGCCCATTTTGATTGCTTTGAAACCGCGTGCCACAACGCTCTCCAACGAGCGGCTCAGGGCATCGGGCTCATCAAACAGGATCGACCCATAGGGCTTGATGCGGTCGCGGTAGTTTCCTCCCAGTAGTCGGGAAACGGGTTGCCCGCAGGCCTTTCCCATGATGTCCCAGAGAGCGATATCGATTCCGCTGATGGCATGTTCGACAGCACCTCCGCGCCCCTGCCAGAAACTGGCCTGACGCAGAACTTCTGAGACGCGTTCGGGCTCGACACCCGACTGTCCCTTGAGCAATGGCCAGAGCAGCGCGACGGCTCCTTCGACCAATGTCCCCGAAGTGAAACTTCCGCCCCACCCATACAAGCCGCTGTCTGTCCGGATCTGAATGAGAGTATGCAGATTCTCCTGCGGCTCATGTCCTTGCGGCCAGCCTCCATCGACGGTGGCACCGGTCAGCGGAACGACTTCGACTTCGACGATTTTCACGAGACTCTCCGGAATCCTGCTCAGATGAGACAAAAACGAAAAGGTGAACCGCGTGCCACAAGACTCGGCTCACCTCATAGGCGTCGATAGAACGTCAGGGCGAACATTGATTCAGTCATTCAATTCAATAGCGAAGTGATTCTTATCCCCTTCTTTGACCGTGAACTGCAAGCCGGACGACTCAACGGAATTGTATTTTTCGGGAATCGGCGAAACCTGCTTCTGAGCAGGAGCACTGGCCGCCTTGGCAGCGTCGTCCATACTCATGCTTCCCGTAGATTTCACGGGTGGCCCAATGATCTTGGTCACGGCGACACGATAGGTCCCCGGTACCGCACCATCACCGGACACACTGGTTGCCAGCGCAAACTCTCCAGACGCGTCTGTGATAGCAACTGCCGTAGGTGTCTTTCCGTCGCTAAGAAAGGAAACAGTCGCTCCTTCAACAGGAGCGTTTTTATAGGTCACCTTGCCTCCCGCAGGAACCTTTTTGGGGCCAGTCGGTGCTTTTGAACACCCCATTGAAAGTACCACGATGCCTGCCACGACGAGCCACAAACGCCGAGATGCCATGTTTAAGGACTCCTGCAAGAAATGTGAGACGAATCGAAATGGAAAGGTATTGTGAACGAATGCCCTCGCGGGGAGCAGCCTGATTCTGAATCGTTGCATTGCGTCTGTCAAACTACCTGTGCGATTGCTGCAGGCAGATTTGGCGCGGAACAGAACAATTCCCTTGCGCATCGGACGGGCGACCGTGATACAGTCAGTGGGATTACGTCACAGGTCAATTTTACGGATGGAGCGTCCCCAATTCTTCCCAAGCACCTGTACACCACTGCCGCGAAAACACCGTCCCTGACGGCCTCAGCTCGACTTGTCGAGTCTGCGGGAATGGCCCCGCTGGACGTCTTTGCAAAAATGGCGAGTCGCCCGGAAGGGCTGACAGCTGACGAAGCGGAAAAACGACTAAAGGAGCATGGACCGAATATCCTCGCCAAAGATCAAGGAACAAGTCTGCTCACGCTGGTCTGGCACGCTGTCGCAAATCCACTGGTCTTGTTACTGGCCCTGCTGGCAGCGATTTCATTTGCCACCCATGATACCGTCGCAGGGGCAATGATGACGCTGATGATCCTGCTGGGGATGGGTCTGAAGCTGTATCAGGAAGCCAAGGCCGATCGCGTCTCGATGAAACTCAAGGCGATGATTTCTGTCACGGCGACAGTTCTTCGCGACGGTCAGGAACACGAGATCGCCGTGTCTCAACTGGTTCCAGGGGATGTGGTGAAAATCTCGGCCGGTGACATGATCCCGGCTGATCTCCGCATCGTCTCTGCCAAGGATCTGTTTATCACGCAGAGCATTCTCACTGGGGAAAGCTTTTCGGTCGAAAAATTTGAGCACGAGCAACCGTCGACGAATCGAAATGCGACCGAATTAACCGGGGTCGCATTCCTGGGAACGAGTGTGGAAAGCGGCACCGCTCACGGAGTCGTCATTGAAACTGGCAAGGGGACGTTGCTGGGTGGGATGGCTGCGGCGTTGACAGAACCACAACAGCCGACTGCGTTCGATAAAAGCATTTCGCAATTCACCTGGCTGATGCTCAAGTTTCTGGCGGTCATGGTCCCGCTGGTGTTTGTGATCAATGGGTCCATCAAAGGAAATTGGACCGAGGCGTTTTTCTTCGCAATCGCTGTTGCTGTCGGCATGACGCCGGAAATGCTCCCCATGATCGTGACCGTCTGCCTTTCCAAAGGAGCGGTTTCGATGAGTCGCCGGAAAGTCATCGTCAAACGATTGAACTCCATCCAGAATCTTGGCGCGATGGATGTCCTGTGCACCGACAAGACTGGAACGCTGACGATGGACCGGATCATCCTGGAACGGTATTGCGACGTCACACTGAAACAGGATGACAATGTACTGGCTCTCGCATATCTCAATAGTCACTTTCAGACGGGCCTGAAGAACGTACTCGATCGTGCCATCCTGGCTCATACAGAGACTCACACCGATGCAGGTGTTCCCGACTTCGCCAAGGTCGATGAAATCCCTTTCGATTTTCAGCGGCGAGTGATGTCGGTCGTCGTTCGTACGCCTGACGGAAAAGATCGCATCATCAGCAAAGGGGCACCCGAGGCCATTTTTCCTCGCTGCCGAAACTTTGTCGTTGACGGGCAACTCTATCCGATGGACCATTCGCACATTGATGAATTGAAGAAGGAATACGAATCACTTTCGGCAGACGGCTTTCGTGTTCTGGCCCTGGCGAGCAAGGATGTTGCACCTCGCGGATCCGCACCTTATTCGAAACTGGACGAAGCGGATTTACTCTTGAACGGATACGTCGCGTTTCTGGATCCCCCCAAGGAGACTGCGTTACCCGCATTGCAAGCCCTGAAGGAGCATGGGATCTCCGTCAAAGTTGTCACGGGAGACAACGAACTTGTCGCGAAGAAGATATGCCGTGAAGTTGGGATTTCGACAGAGTTTGTATTGCTCGGTTCTGACGTGGAAGCGATGACGGACGAACAACTCGCCGACTCAGTAACTCAGACAACTCTGTTCGCCCGGGTCTCACCGAGTCACAAGCAACGAGTCATCCGGGCACTCCAGTCACGTGGGCACACTGTTGGATTTATGGGTGACGGAATCAACGATGCCCCGGCACTGCGAGCCGCTGACGTCGGCATCAGTGTCGATACCGCCGTCGATATTGCACGCGAATCAGCCGACATGATTCTGCTGGAAAAGTCATTGCTCGTTTTGGAAGCAGGTGTCGTGGAGGGCCGCAAGGTCTTTGCCAATATCCTGAAGTACGTTCGCATGGGGGCGAGCAGTAATTTTGGAAACATGTTCAGTGTGCTCGGGGCGAGTTTGTTTGTTCCCTACCTGCCAATGGCTCCGATTCAGATTCTGGCCAACAACCTGCTGTACGACATCAGCCAAAGCGCGATTCCCACCGACGAAGTCGATCCCGAGCAGGTCGAAAAGCCCAAGCCTTGGGACATGCGGCAACTGACACGGTTCATCCTGTGTATCGGCCCTTGCTCGTCGATTTTCGATTACACGACCTATTTCATCATGCTGTCGGTGTTCCATTGCTGGAACGTCTCTACCCCGGAGATTCGCAGTGCGAGCCAAAGCCTGTTTCAGACCGGCTGGTTTGTGGAGAGCCTGCTGACTCAAACCCTGATCATTCACATTATCAGGACCAACAAGATTCCCTTTCTGCAAAGCCGCAGTTCGTGGCCGCTGATGGTCACTTCGATCGGCATCATGGCCACGGGGATTGCAATTCCCTATACCGAATTGGGACGATCATTGGGGTTCACGACACTACCTGCGCTCTACTGGCCGCTGCTGGTGATTTCGATGGTGAGCTACATGGCACTGACTCAGGGAGTCAAAATGCTGCTGCTAAAGAAAAAATGGATCTGACACTTATTGATAATGTGCCCTAAAAGTAGTCTTCACGCTCCTGCGTGAAGATAGCCGTCTGCAATTGGGCGCCTGATGCTCATCGCGTGTACGACTCGCGTCGTAAAGAAAGAAGACGTTTGAGGAGACATTCGGTCGTCGGTCTCGGCAGGGTCAGGAGACATCGGTAGGCCCGCGCCGAACATCGCGGGAGAAAGACCAGAAACGGTTGGGCCTTCGCACTTTTTTGGCTGCAGTGTTCGCGGCCCGAAGGGCAACGCTGTGAAGCATTTTTGCAGGCTAAAATTGGGGCTTCTATGAGTGGAGCGGCGGCGGCGACGCCTATGACCTCTACTGTTCGGAGTACTTGATATGACGAGATCTGGCATCCCTTCAGGATGCTTTGTGTGATCGCGTTCTTCGATCCGGGGGTCGCCGCTTCGCTTTGACCGCTGCTACCCCCGGCTCCTGAGGAACATCACGTCGGTACCAATGCCAAATCTTTCTATGGCCTTGGCCCCCAGAAACGACTTCAGCCGTGTCATCGAAACGAACAGACTCTTCATTTGCCGAGTTTATCCAAAACGTTCTTCGTGATTCGTTCGACTGCCGGGTCCTTGCCTCGCAGTCCGTGTGCCCAGTCCGTTGAACCCGCTGTGACGACTGTCCCGCCACGGGTGTACGTCCCCAGTACGGCGGCACCGATCCGATCTTTGGGGAACGCTTCATAGAAGACACTGTCGTTCGGATGCCATTTGGCAGGACAGCTCCCCAGGATGACAAATCCTGCAGGTGTTCCATCCTTGTACGTCGGCACCGGCAGCCCCTCTTTCATTTCGAATTCACACCCGTCACATTCGTAGCCGACGATGGTGTCCTTGCCGCCAAATTCGTCCCCTTGCTTCAGGCCAGTCCCTTCGTACAGCCAGTGGTCCGGGCGATGGACGGTGTAGGACGCTTTCCCGTCCATGTACTGTCCGTGGCTGCGATGGTAGCCCCCGAAAAGGAAGCCGACCCCTGTCAGCGAGTTTTCGGGACGTCCGACCAGATGATGACTCCACAGCGTCGACAGCAGGTTATGGTCACCACTGCGGTAGAGCGGATCAAGATTGAACCATTGCTTCCAGCAAACCAGGGCCT
>CAIWEX010000769.1 GCA_903911795.1 uncultured Schlesneria sp. | reverse complement strand
GTCACCAATTGGGGCGAATGCTAACCCTGCTCGGCGAAACACAACTGGCAACCCCGTTTCTGGAACGTGCCGATATTCTGCAGCGCCTGGCATCGATTCTGGATGACCTGTTTCACCATCGCGATCATGTGGAATCGATGCGCCGAGCTGCGATCCTGACGAGGCAACTCGGACGTCTGTGGGAAGCCGCCAGTTGGTCCAGCATCGCACTTTCAATCAATCCGGAACTTCCCTGGGCATTCGAAATCCTGCAAGAAGTGACGCTTCAATTGCATGCCGATCTTCCACAGACAGCGCCTGCACTCGATCCCGCTCGGCAAATCGATCTCACTCGCTTTCCATTGACATCACGCAATTCTCCGACGATCGAAATTCCGTCCAACTCCACACAAGACGATTCGAAGCCGTCCGCACGCACTCAAATCCGCTTTTCCAATGACGCCATTCCGCTCGGTATCAACTTCACGTATGAGAACGCCGCTGATGACGCGACCCCCGGTGCACGAATTTTTGAGACCACCGGTGGTGGAGTCGGGGTCATCGATTATGACCGCGATGGCTGGCCCGATTTGTACTTCACCCAGGGTGGTGCCGACCCAAGCCTGGGTAGCGCTGGAACCGCCACGGATCGTTTGTTTCGCAACCGCGCTGACCGCTTCGACGACGTCACAGATCGCGCGCGATTGGGAGATCGCGATTTCAGCCAGGGCGTTGCCGTGGGTGATTTTGACAACGATGGATTTCCCGATCTGTATGTGGCCAATCTCGGACAGAACCGACTCTACAAGAATCAGGGGGATGGAACGTTTGTCGACGTCACCGTTGCCGCTGGAATTGTCGAATCCTGGTGGACCACCAGTTGCCTGATTGCAGATTTGAACGGTGACGGCCTGCCCGATTTATTTGATGTCAACTATGCCGCAGGCGACCAATTGCTGACAAAGATTTGCGAGAAGCAAGGGGTCGTTCGTTCGTGTTCTCCCCGAGCGTTTGATGCGGCACCCGATAACGTCTGGTTGAATCAAGGGGATGGAAGTTTTCGTAATGTGTCGCGAGATGCCGGCGTAGAAGTTCCCAACGGACTTGGCTTGGGAATTGTCGCGATGGACCTGGAGGGAGAGGGCCGGTTGAGTCTGTTTGTTGCCAATGACGAAGTCCCGAATTTCTTATTCGTCAATACCACGTCATCGCCGGACGAATTGCGATTCGAAGAACGCGCGATGCTGTCCGGTGTCGCCGTCGATGCGGATGGAAAATCGCAGGCCTGCATGGGAGTGGCTGCAGGTGATGCCGATCGGGACGGGTTGCTGGATTTGTTCGTGACGAACTTTTATCAGGAATCGAACACGCTGTATCGACAGATCTCACGCGGGCAATTTGCCGACGTGACACGCACGGCCAGACTGCGTGACCCCAGCTTTCCAATGTTGGGGTTTGGAACTCAGTTCCTCGACGCCGATCAAGATGGTTGGGAAGACCTCATTGTCACCAATGGTCACATTGATGATCTGGCTTCCATCGGTGAGCCTTACAAGATGCCAACCCAGTTCTTTCGCAATCTTGGCCAGGGACGATTTGAAGAATCGCCTGCGGTGCAACTGGGACCATTCTTTCGGGAACCCCATCTGGGCCGCGGGTTGGCTCGTGTGGATTGGAATCGCGACGGCCGCGATGATTTTGCCGTCTCTCACCTGAAAGAGCCTGCCGGATTACTGACGAACCAGACTCCGACGCCCGGGCACTTCTTGTCCCTTCGATTGTGCGGAACCCAATCCAGTCGAGATGCCATTGGAGCAATTGTGGAAATTACGGTAGTGGGTCAGAAGATCGTCAAACAGCTCACCGCAGGTGATGGCTACCATGCCTCGAACGAACGACGCCTGTTGTTCGGAATCGGCGAAGCGACGCGAGTTGAACAGTTGAGCATTCGATGGCCCAGCGGAGTCTTTCAATCCTGGAGCGACATCCCGGCAGGCACCTTCGCGACCCTCGTAGAAGGTTCACAATTCATCCGGTGACTGCACCTCCAAACTCCTCTCTGCCACCCCTTCTTTTCACGTATTGCCATCGAGCGACCCCGAGCACGGTATAATGAAAGGGTTACAGCAGTGAATTCAAATTGAAGGTGGTGCGCGATGCCAATCAAGAAGAAACCGAAGACAATCAGGTACAAAACCAAGCGAACTCTGGCTGGTTGCCCTCTGGTATCCATCGCATTTGGCCCTGATGAAGCAAGCGGTGAGTCGACAGGAATGGCTCGCGGGATCATCGCGATCGGAGATTATGCACTCGGTTTCATCGCGATTGGTGGAATCTCGGTTGGTGCAATTTCGATTGGCGGGGTCTCACTCGGGGGACTCGCGGTTGGTGGAGTCGCACTGGGGGGGTTGATTCTGGGTGGTGCGTCTGTGGGAGTCATTGCGTCGGGTGGAGCCGCCGTCGGTCATTACGCACGCGGAGGCGCTGTCGTCGGAAATTATGTCGCCAGCCCCAGCCGTCGCGATCCTGAAGCCGTCGAATTGTTCAACAAAATTATCCCCGGCAGTCTGGCGCCAGCCCCAAAATAGCGATTGCGGATGCGTTTTAGTCAGGATTGTGGTCTATCCCCGTCGCCATACGGATTGTGTCCAAGATTTTTAACACGAAAATCACGGCCTCTTCACAGCCTGTTTTCCGTTCCATTCGTCAAAAATCTCGATGGTATGCCATAGACTTTACCTCCAAATGTGCGCCAATCTTCCCTGCGGCGTTCGACCGCAACCCATAGACTTTACAGCCGAATGTACGTTTATTTTCTCAGCAGCGTCCGACGGCAATGAAAAGACTTCACCGCCGAATGTGCGTTAATTTTTTCAACGGCATTCGACGGCAACCAAAAACCGTGGCGCGCTTGATTTCCGTCACCGTGCGGTCAGAATAGAGGTGCTTCCGACCTTCATCTCTTGGACTTGCGCCAATCGACGGCTGGTAAATCCCGTCGAAATGCTGGCGCGAGTTCGCTAACCCTTGGAAACAGGCCGCACGATGAAATTTCTAGACGGTCACACCGTTGGCATCGACCTTGGTACCACCTACTCCGCCATCGCCAGACTGACGGCAGATGGTCGTCCTGAATCGTTACCGAATGCCGACGGTCGCAACATCACGCCGTCGATCGTGTTGCTGGGTGACGATGGGCAGGTTGTTGTCGGTCCGTCATTCGAACGATCGTCTCAGGAATCGGCCGACCACATCGTCGAAGCCGTCAAGCGACAGATGGGGAATAAGAACTTCTTCGTCGTCTACCAGAACAAGAAGCTGACCCCCGAATTCATCTCGGCCCTGATCCTGAAGAAGATGAAGCAGGATGCCGAAAAGACAATCGGCCCCATCACCAACGCCGTGATCACGGTTCCTTACTACTTCAACGACGTCCGCCGCAAGGCGACGCAGGATGCTGGCCGTATCGCCGGTCTGAATGTCGTCGACATTATCAACGAACCGACCGCCGCCACTCTGGCTTATGCCTGGATGAAGGGTGAACTCGGCCGGGCCGATTTGAAGCAGGAAGCGAAGACGATTCTTGTTTACGACCTCGGGGGGGGAACGTTCGACGTCACCGTCGTCCGTTACACTCCGACGCAGTTCCGCGTGCTGGCAACGGACGGGGACGTGATGCTGGGGGGGATCGACTGGACCAAACGCATCACCGACCACGTCGCCGAACAATTCGCCCGTCGCTTTGGCGAAGATCCACGAGGCGATCTGGATGCGATGCGCAACTTTACCGTCGAATGTGAAGATGCCAAGCGAGCACTCAGTACCAAAGATCAGGTTCCGCTCTCCGTCTACTACAAGGGAAAGACCCTGACCCTGCAGTTCACTCGAAAAGACTTCGAGCGAATGTGTGCCGACCTGTTGCAGCGAACTCGCGACACCACCGAACTGGTATTGCAGCAGGCTGGTGTCGAACCTGGAACACTCAGCGAAGTCGTGCTGGTCGGTGGTTCCACCTACATGCCCGCCGTCGAAAAGATGTTGACGGAAGTTTGTCAGCGCAAGCCATCTCGCGAACTGCGACCTGAAGAAGCAGTGGCCCAGGGGGCGGCAATTCACGCGGCGATCCTGGAAGCTCGCGAAAGCCGTGGCGTCGAAGGGTTGAACACGCTGATTACCAACCGGCTGAGGGCGGTGAAGACGGCCGATGTCAACTCGCACTCGCTCGGGGTCAAGGTGACCAGCCCACAGGATCGGACTCGCAAGATCAACCATGTGATGATCCCGAAGAACTCGCAGATCCCGATCAGTGTCAGCCAGAAGTTCGTAACGAACTCGGCCAATCAGACATCGATCCACGTCTACATTCTGGAAGGGGAAGCATCCGATCCGAACGCCTGTACGCAGATCGGCGATTTCCGAATCGATAACCTGCCGCCGAATCTTCCGGCCGGTTCACCTGTGGAAGTGACCTACAGCTACGATGCCAGCGGCCGAATTCACGCTGCGGCCAAGGAGTTGACCGGGAACCGCGTTGCCAAGACCGAAATCGTTCGCGATTCAGGCCTGTCCGAAACGGGGATCGGCGACTTCACGCTGCTCGCCAGCGAATACCAGGTCGAGTAGTCGGGTTCCAAACAGGGAGAGTTTTCGATGGCACTCGACGTTTACAAGGAATGGCTGGGGATTCCGGAAGGCCAGCGACCGCCTGATCACTATCAGTTGTTGCGACTGGTACAGTTTGAAGACGACGCCGAAAAGGTTCGCAAGAACTACAAAAAACTCAATGGGCATGTCCGCAAGTATGCGACCGGTCAATACTCGGTTGAATCTCAAGACCTGCTCAACGAGTTGGCGAAGGCGATGCTGTGCCTGACGGACGAAGAGACCAAGCAGGAGTACGATCAGAGTCTGGGTCGCGTGATCGATGACACCGATGCTACGACCGGTCGTCGACCAATGACTTCGTATCTGCAGGATGACGGCGTGCTGTCAGCCGAGCAGATCCGCGAGGCCAAGGCGCATGCCGAGCGATCAGGATTGTCGATACGTGACGCTCTGGTTCAACTGAAGCTCGTCGAGGCCGATGTCGCCGCTCGAGCGTTTGCACGCGAACTGGGGCGACCGTATGTGGATCTGGCGGATATGCTGCCTGACGATTCGGTGCTGGATCAGGTACCACGAGCGATTGTACGTCGTCACGTCTGTCTGCCGCTGTTCGCTGACAATGGCGGATTACTCGTGGCCTGCGTGGAAGAGCCTGATTCCGAACTGGAAGACGAGATTCGCCTGCGGTTCAGCTTGCCGATCCGACCTGTAATTGCGACCCCACTGGCCATCAACCAGGGAATCGCGAAGTATTATGCCGCAGGTCTTCGCAAGGAAGCCGCCGCCCCTGCCAAAGGGGCCGGCAAGGCAACCTCCGGGAAATCGAGCAGCAAGCAAACGGAAGTTCTGTCTGAAGAGGATAAAGCCCAGCGTAAACAACTGGGTTTGATCGGAATGTGCTGGTCCGTCATTGGCTTCAGCCTGCTCGATTCGTTCGTCTTTTACGACCTGTTCTACAAGCCGATTAAGCTGCCGGGGATCGTCCCGTTTTCTGGCATCCTGATCGGCCTGCCGCTGGCGTTTCTGATCTATCTCAGTTACGTCAAACCGAACAGCAAATGACGAATCCTGTTGAGGCGGTTCCAGCTTGACGGATGTCCCGTTGTTCGGCTGAGTGAGAAGATGGAAAACCCCATGAAATCTCCCAGCACACAGGGCGGATGGCTCACCTCGATCGGAGTCATCTTTGCTTCTCCATGGTTTGCTCTGGTTGCGGTCGCCGTCGCGCAATTACTGACATTTCGCTCGATTCACAACGGGCTGTTTGCGGACGACTATTTCCATCGAGCCGTATTGAGCGGCTCGGAACGGTATGGCGAGCTGTTGCCAGCTCCGCAGGGAATGTTCCGGTTTGCGACGGGCGACCCGGCACATACGCAGGCCTGGATGGACGTCGGGTGGATCCCCTGGTGGACCGATCCCCATATCAAGGCGGAGTTCTTTCAGTTCATCCCCACCCAGACGCACATTCTCGACTACTGGCTCTGGCCGAACCATCCCGAATTGATGCACGTT
This sequence comes from uncultured Schlesneria sp., assembly GCA_903911795.1. Classification (GTDB taxonomy): domain Bacteria; phylum Planctomycetota; class Planctomycetia; order Planctomycetales; family Planctomycetaceae; genus Schlesneria. Next base: position 1,963 of record CAIWEX010000769.1, on the reverse strand, counting down.
CAAAGTCTCGTCTGGTTGGCACTGCTCGTCTTTCTCGCAGCGAAGTTTTATCAGCAAACTTTCGGGCCAAGCTGGATGGCTGGTGTCGCAGCACTCTTATTCGCGATCGAGGATGCACACGCCTTACCGGCAGGCTGGATCTGCAACCGTAACAGTATGATCGCGGCCTGTTTTGGCATCAGTTGTCTGATGGCACATGATATGTGGCGTCGTCAGGGAAAAGTCTGGGCATTCTGGCTCGCCCTGCTTCTCTGGGGAGCGAGCCTCTGTTCGAAAGAAGAAGGGATTGCGACCTGCGCCTATTTGTTCGCATACGCGGTGTGGATGGATGGCGCGACAGTCAGGAATCGCTTTTTGACCCTCGTACCGTATGGCGTTGTCTTGATCGTCTGGCGAGCTGTCCGCGACTCACTCGGTTTTGGCGTCGCACACATCGGTTTCTATTCCGACCCGTTTACAGATGCTGGGCGATTTTTCACAGCGTTCTTCGAGAGGTATCCCGTCCTGTTGTTCGGTCAATGGGCGGGCCTGTCGGAACTCTGTGTGTTGTTTGGTTCGACGTTCTGGTGGATCGCGGTCTGTTACGTCGGTTTTCTCGGCCTGGTTTTCTGGCCCCTTCTGCAACGAGATCGGACAGCGAGATTCTTCGCCACAGGAATGCTGCTGGCAGTGATTCCAATTTGCGCCACATTTCCGATGGATCGATTACTGATGTTTACGGGCCTGGGGGCATTCGGCCTGATGGCAAGTTTCTGGAACGGAGTGTTTGCCGTTAACGAGCTACGTCATGGGTTCGGCCTCTGGCGCAGAGTTGCAGTTCCCGTTGCCGTGCTGTTCGTCGTGTTGCACGTCGTCATCGCTCCGCTTTTGCTTACAGTGCGAGTCTCGGCTCCTTGGGGGCCACGTGCCATTACAGAATCCATGTTTCCCAGAATCCAATTTGATCAGTCGATCCAGCACCAGGATCTGATTGTAATCAATCCACCCATCGGCTGGCTGGCCGGCTATTGTCAGCTTTGCTACGAGCATGAAGGAATGCCGGCACCTCAAGCGGTACGGGCTCTCGCCTCTGGCATCGATGGGGTCACCGTGCGGCGTACGAGTGATCGGACGATCGAAGTGACTCCGCACAAGGGCTATGTCAAATTTCCCGATTCGATTCTCCGTAACGAACAACATCCGCTCAAGGTCGGCGAACAAGTGCATCTCGCAAGAATGACCGCCACAGTACTCACTGTCGAAGACGCACGCCCGAAAATTGTGATGTTCAGCTTCCAGACGCCACTCGAAGATGAATCTCTCCGATGGATTCAATTTCGGGATGGAAAGTACATTCCCTGGATACCACCGGCAGTGGGCGAAGAGATCACATTGCCAGGAATTCAGGGGCCGATGAGTCGTTGGCGGTGATACCGACGGACTTGAGTCCGATATCACGTTGTTTTGAAGTGGCCGGGTGAAGAATTTGATCTGCGAGGTTTTCGGCTGTGACTGTTTCGCTGGAAACGTCAGCTCGATCTCGAGCAAGATCGCCTTCGCCGTATGCCGCCTTCCCCGTGTTTCGGGCCGTTCTTATCGAACAAGTGGCAGCACATTCCCTGGCGAAGCAAAGCGATAGATTCAGTGAGATCCAAGAGTCATCAATGACTCGATCAGATCGTCACTCGGAAAACGCGTGGAGCAGCACTGGTGCGGTTAAACCGTGAGGCCATTTCTTTCAAGCGGCGATCGTTCGTCAATTTCAAAGCAGCGGCGATCGCGGCATCGTTCTGAGCATCGTCCCCGATCGTGGGATCAACCTTCAGATCAGGAGTAACTCCAGCACCCGCCATTTCGCGACCATCCGGACTATAGAACTTGGCGGTCGTCAGTCGCAGACCTGCAGGAGCAGACTGCAGCGGGAACAATGTCTGGACCGTTCCCTTCCCGTACGAGCGTTCTCCGACGATCACACCCCGTCCGT
>CAIWEX010000768.1 GCA_903911795.1 uncultured Schlesneria sp. | reverse complement strand
TCGCCGATGGCATGGATCAGCGCAGGATACTCACCGACCAGCACCTCCAGCAGCCTTGCGCGATAGGCATTGGCATAGACCTCAAGTCGTTCGATACTCGATTGTGAATGCGATCGATCGATCACTTCGTCGACCTGATCTGCAGAGACGGTCACTTCCGACTGAGCCGCCGCAGATTCGATTCCAGCAGCGACGCCGTCGGGATGCACGATCACGGCCTGCATCCAGCGCTGAATGATATCCAGTTGATGCTGCTCGTTGGTAGACATCATTCGACCTCGGCAATCAACACCGATGCCGGATGCGGAACGGTGGTTACGGAAGCGGCTTCCTGCCTGGCGTGATGAATCGGCCAGGGGACGCGAGGATTGAGCGTGGCCGACATGTATTGACGAGCTTTCAGAACTTCCGAATGAACAACAGGAAATTCGGGGATCTTCGCATCCCACTCCAGCAGCGTCGATGCCCCACCCGTGTGCAGATGGGCGTGCCTGTAAAGTTCCCATACGGGATCGATCACATGTCCATCGTGTGTGTCGATCAGATGCGTGCCCATGTTCGTGTGCCCGGCAAGATGGAACTGGACGACACGGTGTGCGGGGATCTGATCGATGTACTCGAACGGATCAAAGTCATGATTGACGCTGGAGACGTAGACGTTGTTCACGTCGAGGAGTAACCCGCAATCGGCCTCGTCGGACATTCTCGCAACAAATTCCGCTTCCGACATTGTCGATGACGTGAAGGTGACGTAGCTGCTGGGGTTTTCCAGAACGATGCGGCGTTCCAGAATCTCTTGAACAGTCCGGATCCGGTCTACCACGTGACGCAGTGATTGCTCGTGGTATGGCAGGGGAAGCAAGTCATGCGAATTGCGCCCGGCAACACCGGTCCAGCAGACGTGGTCGGAAACCCATTCTGCCTGGACGGAATCAGCGAGCGATTTCAGCCTGGCAAGATAATCCCAGTTGAGCGGATCGGTACTGCCGATCGAGAGCGAAACACCATGCATCACGATTCGATAACGTTCGGCCAATTGATCGAGTACTGAGCGGGGACGTCCCTGAGAATCCATGAAGTTTTCAGAAATGATCTCAAACCAGTCGACCGCAGGCTGGTGTTGTAAAAGATGTGGAAAATGGACAGTACGCAGTCCCACTCCCAGTCCGAGATTCGGGTAGCCAAGTCGAGGGGCAGGCATCGCAATGGGACTCGGTAATGTTTGATGCATGAAACACAAGGTTCGTGACGCGCTGACGATTCTACTGAATCCGCCGTGTCGCAACATGGAAAAGATGCCCGATAGTCGTGGTTCGCTCCGCGAACCAACGCCGCCGTTTGATATACCACCTCGCGTAACGCTGGGTGCCGTCAAGTCTTCGCTTCGTTCTGAGAAGTTTGTCTACGAAAGTGCGTTGGTTCGCGGAGCGAACCACGACTATCTGATGCCTCGCCATACGTCGGCATGTCATCCGTCGCGGACTTTGGTAAAGTAACGCCAGCGTTCCTATCGGGATGGTCATCGAAAGGATTGGAAGATGGATCATTTGCTTTCCGGGTTGCACCAGTTTCACACGCAGTTTGGTCGTGAGAAAGATTTTTACTCCAAGCTGGCCGGTGGACAGCATCCCAGTGTTTTGTTTATTGGCTGTTCCGATTCACGGGTCGATCCTTCGATCATTACCCAGTCGGGACTGGGCGAATTGTTTGTGATGCGTAATGCCGGGAATATTGTTCCCTGCTACGGGGCCTCCAACGGTGGGGAACCGGCTACGATTGAATATGCCGTGTCCGCACTTGGCGTGACAGACATTGTCGTCTGCGGGCATTCGGGATGCGGGGCCATTCAGGCCATGCTCAATCCCGATTCGATGGAAAAACTGCCACTCGTCCGCGGGTGGCTGAATCACGCCGAAGCGACGCGGCGGATTATTGTTGAGAACTATGCCAATCTGACGGGCGAAGACCAGTTGGCCGCGGCCGTCAGCGAGCATGTGCTGGTTCAGATTGAGAATCTGCAGACACACCCTGCAGTGGCGGTCAAACTGCAGCGCGGGGAAGTGACGCTGCATGCCTGGGTCTATCAGATGACCTCGGGCGAGGTCTGGGCTTATTCTTCTGATGATGGCAAATTCACAGCGCTCACTGATCTTCCGCCGGAAGAGGCAGGTCGGCGCAAGGTCGGCAACCCTCGGCAAGCGAAACGAAAATGACGGACCATCCCCTTCTGGGAAAGAAATTCGAGCGGGTCAAACGCGTGATCGAGCGTGAGTTCGGTGTTCCCGTGCCAGGTGACATTGTCCCTGCGGAACAATGGACCAACACGGCGATCAAGAAGCTTCCCCCACCCGGGCCGCTCAACTTTGCTGAGTTCTTCGGCCGCACGGCACCTGTCATGCTGGATATCGGGTGCGGTAATGCACGATCAACGCTGGCCTCGGCCGTCTGGCGACACGACGTCGATCACTTCTCGACAGATGTGCTGCCCGTCGTGATTCGTTACGCGACCCGACGTGCCAATCAACGAGGACTGAAGAACGTTCGATTTGCCGTCATTGGTGGCCGCGAGTTGCTGGCGGACTATGTTGCTCCTCATTCGATCGCCGAAATTCACGTTTATCATCCGCAGCCGTTCTACGATGCTCGACTGGTTCACAAGCGATTAATCACTCCTGAGTTCATCGCGCTGGTACACCGGTCGCTTGCCCCTGGTGGTTTGTTTGTTCTGCAGACGGACAATCCCGGCTACTGGAAATACATGCAGCAGATCGTTCCGTTGTTCTTCGAATTTACGGAACTGCCAGGGAAGTGGCCCGATTCGCCTCGCGGCCGGACTCGAAGAGAAATCATTGCTCTCAGACAAGGTTTGCCTGTCTTTCGCGGAACCGGAACACCGCGAGTCGACATCGCCGCAGACGATGTCCTGAAGATCGCGGAATCGTTGCCCCCACCGACATTTGACGCCGATCGGAAGTTGAAGGAACTCGATAAACTTGAGCATGGTTCCGACAGCGGTGATCGGCCCCAGCGCCGTGGGAAGCGATGATAGCGATGTGAAACGTACGATCAGGAATGATAAAGAGTGAGTTCTGTAATTGAGTCACTTCATTGATGAGCTACTTACCGAGGAAGAATGATGCGACGATTGCTTCTGGTGGTGACAGGTTTGCTGGGCTTCGGTGCGTTCGTTTCCACTTTGTTGGCGGCTCCGCCTGTACCGGACAGTGTCATCTGGGAGACGGGGATTGAGTACTCCAACCCGGCTGATGAGCATCTGCAACTGAATCTGGCTCGCCCGAAGGTTGGCAATGGTCCATTCCCTGCCGTGCTTTGTATTCACGGTGGTGGCTTTCGTGCAGGTAAACGGGACTCGTACGATGCCCTGTGCATCAAACTGGCCGAGCGAGGTTACGTCGCGGCGACAATCACGTATCGGCTGGCTCCGAAGCACCAGTTTCCTGCCGCTGTTCATGACACCAAGGCGGCAGTCCGCTGGTTACGAGCGAATGCCGCAAAGTACAACATCAATGGGGCGAAGATCGGTGTGACGGGTGGTTCTGCCGGGGGACATCTTGCTCAGTTCCTGGGAGTGACCGCGCATGTTCCGCGATTCGAAGGGACAGGGGGAAATGCCGATCAGTCGAGTTCCGTGACGTGCGTGGTCAATGTTTATGGGCCGAGTGATTTCACCAAGTCGTACGGCAAGAGTGTTGATGCACACGAAGTTCTGCCTCTCTGGTTCGGGGGCAATCTGGAAACGAAACACGACCTGCATATCCAGGCCAGTCCGTTGTATTGGGTCACCCCTGATGCTGCTCCAACGCTGTGCATTCACGGGACCGAAGACAAGTATGTCGCACACGAACAAGCAGTCTGGCTGGTCGATAAGCTGAAGGCTTCAACGGTAGAAGCCAGCCTGCTGACCCTTCAGGGAGCGGGGCATGGATTCAAAGGTGCCGATGCCGAGGCTGCAGAAAAGGCATTGTTTGAATACTTCGACAAGAAGCTGAAGTAACGTGAGATCGGCGCGTGTCTCCAAAGGTTTCCCAACCTCGCCGTAACGGCGAACCAAAGAACCTCACGCCCGCTTCGCTCAAGACGCCAAGACGCAAAGTTTTCAAGCAATCCAGCTTTCGCTCTCCCCAATCTTTTCCACCTTTGCATCTTCGCGTCTTTGCGTGAGCCCCTCTACCGCCCACTTTTTTTCGTGCGATCGCCAACAAGGGTTCGGTCTGTTGTTTAATTTCGGTAATGATCTGATGAAAGATGCCATCAAACGCATCGCCAACGGAATGGAGACCGTGGAATCCGACCGACGAACCTCACGCCCGCTTTGCTCAAGACGCCAAGACGCAAAGTTTTCAAGCTATCCAACTATCGCTCTCCCCAATCTTTTCCACCTTCGCGTCTTTGCGTGAGCCCCTCTTCCGCCAACACAGTTATTTTTAGCCCTGCCTAAGTCATCTTCGCGAAATTTCCGGGATCATCTAAACTGAGGTGAAGGAAGCAGCAGTACTCAGGCAGGAGATCCCGTGAAAACAGAGCCAGCGAGTTCGGCACGGGACTGTCGAATGAGTTCGGCGCGTATCTCGCCCTTTGCCTTCCTCACTGTTGCGCCAATTTTCGCAACCTTGCTGTTTCTACCGGCCTGCCGAGTCCCCGATCCCCCGGTCATCAAGAACAAAAGTGTCGGCCTGGTCTACGATACCGCCATGGAATCGCAGATCCGCAGCGGCAATGCCCCCGCGATTGTTCAAACTGCCTACGAACGCTACATCGATACGCTGTCCGAACCGGTCGCCATCACGGCCTGGGATGAAACCACGTGTCGCTGGGAAGTCTTTGTTGCCACCAACCGAGACCGTTTCGGTTCAACGGGCGAAGCCGACGAGAATCGAGCGTTAGACTCTGTCCGATACGGGCGTGCACAAGTCCTTCTTCCCCGGCAGCGACGCGGCGAAGATCCCCGATTGACCGCGCCAAAAAAGACTCTCGCAATTCCGTCGGTGGGGAAGCGATCCAAAGAGCCGGACATCACGAAGGTCGAATCCCATGCCTTGGACGAAGGACTGTTTCTCGACGGGATCAACGATCAATTGAAACGGTCCCGTCAGCAGGATCTGCTGGTGTTCGTGCATGGATTCAATGTCAGTTTTGATGCGGCTGTTGCTCGTACCGCCCAAATCGCTCTCGATATTCCTTTCAACGGAGCCGTTGTCGCATACTGCTGGCCGAGTCAGGGGGGCGTTCTTAATTACGATGACGATGAACCGATCAACAAGGCCTCGGTCGCTCCATTTACAGAGTTCCTGTCAACGCTGCGAGCCGGGGTTCCGCCGGAAACGCGGATCAATATTCTGGTTCACAGCATGGGGAATCGAATTGTGATGGAATCTCTGGATCAACTTTCTCGAGAAGCGAAGTGGTCCCGTTTATCTTCAAAACCATTTGCCAACGTTTGTCTTTGCGCACCCGACGTTGGCCATGCTGATTTCCAGAAGTGGGCGCCAGGCGTGGTTTCGCAGGCAGAACGAGTCACGCTTTATGCCAGCAGTGGAGACGCCGCCTTGATTGCGTCGAAGGGAATGCATGCCGAACCCCGTGCAGGCGATGCCTGGTTCAGCCTGACGGCCGATGGAATTGAAACCATCGACTGCAGTCGGATCGATTTTACGTTTATGGGCCACAGCTATTATGG
>CAIWEX010000767.1 GCA_903911795.1 uncultured Schlesneria sp. | reverse complement strand
GTTCATCATCTGTTGGATGATTGGCTCACCCGAGATTGGCGAATGGGGAGACATACCTCTCGCGCGGTAAGAACGACCTTGCCGCTACCCTTCATATTGAAATCCGTTACGACACAATCTGGCAGCAGTGCGGGAATCGAGACGGGTTCCTCCTTTAGGTTGCCGCCCAATTGGCTACTCGCTACTCTAAACGACATAATCCCCAGCATTCAAATGCTACGGTCCATTCCTTTTGAACCATGCGATCGTTTTTTTATTCTGCGAGCATATTGCGTTGTTGGGATGTTTTGGCACTTTGCTACTGACGATTTAAATGGAGGACTTAGCGATGGTAAGCGGCAATATGCGTTCACTATTTTTAGTCATCGGCGTATTTGGCGCTGGAGTCGTTGCCGGCCAAGCAACGTGGTCACAAAAGCGTGTCATTGCAGATAGTGCCATACCACCATCCAATCCCTTCACACCTCAGATGCGAATGGGCGCAAATCTTTATCTGCAAACGTCGGCTGAGTACCGCGCCGCCTGCTTGCAAACTTTTCGATGCGCTTCCAATCGTTTAGATCAATTGCTGGACGCGAGCGATATCACGGGTAGCAGGCCTGCTGTGATTATGGATCTCGACGAAACCGTGTTGGACAATTCGGCTTTTCAAACATATCTCTACCTGACATCTCAAGACTATACGGACGTTCTGTGGGCGAATTACGAGCAGAATTTTTCGAAAGATGTCACGCTGATTCCAGGGGCAAAAGAGTTCATTTCCGACGCGACCGCGAAAGGCGCCGAAGTGGTGTTCCTCTCCAATCGACTGGAGGTCTTTCAATCCTCTACAATCGCTGCGATGGAACGATTGGGTGTTGCCGGTGAGAAAGTCGAAGATCGGCTCTATCTGAAGAAGGATAAGGATGCGCCATCGGATAAATCGGCTCGACGTGATCGGATCAGTGCGAAGTACAATGTGTTGCTGGTGATCGGTGACAATCTGCGAGATTTCGCCGAAGTATTCGCCAATCCGAAATTATCTGCCGCGCCGACTGCACAGGATCTATTGACCGCGATATCCCAGCGCAAGCAGGACGTCGACCTCGCGGCGATTCACTGGGGCCAAAATTGGTTCATCCTGCCTAATCCCGTTTATGGCGAATGGGATCGGCTCATTAAAGTTGATCCGATCTCGCTGATGCATCCCACGAGTATGCCTGTGGAGTGAAAATAGACGTTTCACATTCTGCACTCATCACTTGAATTCTCGTTGAGTGTTGGTATGACGCGACATAGCATCCTTTCAGGATGCTATGCGTGGGCGCGTTCTTCGATCCTGGGGTCGAAGCTTCACTCCGACCGCTTCAACCCCCGGCTACGCTCTGCGACGACTTCAGCGTCATTATCCAAGCCATGGTCGAGATGTTCCTGCAGGTGTTCAGCAAAGACGGTGTTCAGCAAAGACGGTGTTCAATGTGCCGCATTCACGCCATGCTGCTAACATTCGGATGAACTTAAGCACTTAACGAAATCACGTCGTTACATGAGCATACTTGGACTGGACATTGGTGGAGCCAACATCAAGGCTGCGGATGCGAAGGGGCGGACATTGACCCGGCCGTTCGCGATCTGGAAGACTCCGGAACAACTGGGAATTCAGATTGCCCAGATTTGTCGAGAGTTTCCTGAGGTGACGCAACTGGCAGTCACGATGACTGCTGAGCTGGCCGACTGCTACGCGACCAAAGCTGAAGGAGTCACTTCCATTCTTGATCAGATGGAAAGTGTCCCACAAAAGCACCCGCCTTGTGTCTGGACGACGGCAGGTGAGTTTGTTGATCCGGCCGAGGCACGTCGGCAGCCGATGCTCGTGGCAGCGGCGAACTGGCATGTTCTTGCCACCTGGGTTGGTCAGACTTTGATCGCAAAATCGGCCACGCGACCTGGTGACGATTCCTGTTCGCTCTTGATCGATATCGGGACGACAACGACCGACATCATCCCACTGATGGGTGGTGTTCCGAGTGCCGTCGGTCGAACGGATTTGACTCGGCTGCAAAGCGGAGAGTTGAGTTATTCGGGAGTCAAGCGGACGCCACTCTGTGCTGTGGCTCACAGCGTTCCCTGGCGCGATGGGTACTGCTCTGTGGCAGCGGAATTGTTTGCCACGACACTGGATCTCTATCTGTTACTGGGAGACATCCCCGAGGACGAAACAGACCGCGAAACGGCCAACGGACAACCCGCCACTCGAAGGGCTGCGCATGACCGGTTGGCGCGGATGTTGTGTGGTGACAGGAACGAAGTGTCGCTGGAAGAAGCCCTGCCGGTTGCTCGATTCCTGGCAGATGTTCAGCGGCAGCGGCTGGCAGGAAGTCTCGACCGGGTACTCGCTCAACTACCCGGCCAGTGCGAATCAGTCGTTGTTTCAGGGTCAGGAGCCTTTCTTGCCCGACGCCTGATTGACGAGAACCGTCGACTCGTCACCGCAAAAGTTACATCACTGGACGAATTGCTCTCCCCTGGAATTGCCGAAGCTGCGTGTGCCTACGCCTTGGCAATCCTGGCCGAAAAATCACCGCGATGACGAATTGAGACTCGTACGCAGCCATGCCTGAAATCTGAATGAAGCCAACGGGACAATTTTGTCCAGAGTCAACAATTCCGCTTCGACCATACTAACTGGTGTGTCGGATCATTGCGTTTCGGGCTGCGATTGCCAGTTGTTCGGCTTCGTCGACGGATGCCGCGAGAGCTGTCAGGTGGCCCATTTTTCGGCCGATCCGGGCAGCTCGTTTGCCGTAAAGGTGAAGCTTGACTGAGGGAGAGCCCAGGACGGCGGCCCAGTCGGGTTCGCCCGGTTCCCAAAGGTCGCCCAGGAGATTTGCCATCGCACAGGGGGTCCGTTGTTCACTCGATCCGAGTGGCAAACCGCAAATTGCGCGTACCTGTTGTTCGAACTGGCAGGAGACGTGACCGTCGATCGTCAAATGGCCGGAATTGTGAGGGCGCGGAGCCGTTTCGTTGATCAGCAACCGGCCATCCCGCGTCAGGAAGAACTCCACGCAAAGGACTCCGACAACGTTCATCCGTTCCAGCACCGCGCGAGAGATCTCGATCGCCTCCTTGGCAATTTCAGCGGGAACGCGCGCCGGACAGACAGAGATATCGAGAATATGGCGTGAATGGGAATTGCCAATCGGTCCGTAACTGACGAACTCACCCGACAGACCTCGAGCGGCAACCACCGAAAGTTCGCTGGCGAAATCGATGAACGCTTCCAGAATCGCGGCCGGGACCGCCAGTTTCTCCCAGGCGGCGGCGGCCTCATCGAGTGAGCGAATCACCACCTGGCCTTTGCCGTCGTAGCCCCAATCTGCAGTTTTCAGGACTGCGGGGATGCCGAGTTGAAGCAGTGCCGACTTCAGTTCAGCGACGTTTTCCACGGCGACAAACGGCGTGACCGGCAGGCCAGCATCTCGCAAATAGGTCTTTTCACGGCGACGATTCTGGGACGTGAACAGGACTGATCCGGCAGGCCTGACAGGGGCAAACTGCTCGCAGATGCGGGTGGTTTCTGCCGGGACGTTTTCGAATTCAAACGTGACGACCGAGACCCCTTGCGCAAACCGGGCGACCTGATCGAGATCCAGATAGTCCGCGCGGACTTCCTGATCTGCGACCTGGCCCGTGGGGGTGTCGTCATCGGGAGAAAGGACATGGACGCGGTAGCCCAACCGTCGGGCTGCGATGGCAAACATCCGGCCGAGCTGGCCACTTCCCAGCACGCCCAGTGTTGCTCCTGGCAGTATCGGACCAGTCATGGAAGCGAATCCCCCAGTACGCGAGCTTCTTGTCGGGCCTGAAAATCATGCAGGCGAGCCCGCAGTTCGGGGTGAGATGCCGCCAGAATCCGGACGGCCAGCAATCCGGCGTTTTTCGCACCCGCTTCGCCAATCGC
>CAIWEX010000766.1 GCA_903911795.1 uncultured Schlesneria sp. | reverse complement strand
GTGATCTGGAAGCCATCAGAGAAGACACCCCTCTGTGCCATCGCCTGCCAGGCGATTGTCGCGATGGTTCAGCGAGAAATGCCCAATGTTCCCGCTGCCGTTTCGACTCTGATCGTTGGAGGCCGTGATGTTGGTGAGGCTCTGGCAGACGCCCCGGAACTGCCGTTGATCTCCGCGACCGGGTCGACGGCCATGGGGCGATCTGTGGCTCAGCGGGTTGCCGCCCGACTCGGGCGTTCGCTGCTCGAACTTGGTGGTAACAATGGAATGATTGTGACCCCTTCCGCCGATCTGGAACTGGCACTGCGCGCGATCGTCTTTTCCGCCGTCGGAACCTGCGGTCAACGCTGTACCACGCTGCGTCGGCTGATTGTCCATGAGAGTCTGGCAGACAATGTTGTGAATCGTCTCAAAGGGATTTACGAACGGCTTCCGATCGGAAACCCTCTCGAAAGTACGACGCTGATCGGGCCATTAGTGGATGAACAGGCCTGGATCGCTATGCAGAAGGCCCTGGAATCTGCTCGAGCCGAAGGTGCTGTTGTCCACGGGGGCGACCGGATCTCTGACGGCGTTCCTGCAGGTGGGGTCTACGTTCGTCCTGCACTCGTGGAGATTGCGACGGGAACCGGAATCGTTCAGCACGAAACATTCGCACCGATTTTATATTTGCTGAAGTATCGGACACTGGACGAAGCAATCGACATCCATAACCGAGTTCCCCAGGGCTTGGCGTCGTCGATCATGACGGGGAACCAACGCGAAGCCGAATGGTTCTGTTCACCAGCTGGCTCTGATTGTGGAATCGTCAACGTCAACGTAGGGCCGAGCGGTGCTGAAATCGGCGGCGCGTTTGGAGGCGAAAAGGCGACGGGTGGAGGACGCGAATCCGGCTCAGACAGTTGGAAAGCCTACATGCGCCGAACGACGAATACGATCAATTATTCAGCCGACCTGCCGCTGGCACAAGGGATTCGGTTCGAGGTGTGACGCGTCGCATTGTCGGCCGTTCCTGGAAGGTCGCTGTTCAGATGTGATCCCGTCAGGCCCGTCAGAACGAGCTACGCGCAGAAATCTCTTTATCCGGCCGCAGCAGCAGTACTGGTTTCCTCTGGGCTTGCCCCAGAGGAACCAACAACTTGAAGCTACCCGTCAATTAACGCTATTGGCAACAGCTCTCCACCCGGCTCGACCGGGTGGAAGCAACGACTCGCGCCGCAACCCCAAACCCAATTCCGCAACAAAAGGCTGCGTTCGCAACGCAATCATTTTCTTCATGATTTCATCTGACAGATCCGCTGGAACTTGGCATGATACTCTGGTCACGTCACGTACCTTGTCTTATTGCATATCTTCATTCGTATTTCTGCAGGAGTTGAGTCATGGAAAACTGGTCTCATTCTGACAAACCGAAATCTCCCGGTCGGATGCAATTGCTGGTTCTCTCATTGTTTGTCTTGCAATTGACGGGTTGTGGAAAGGTTCCGACGTGGAACGAAATGACAGGCGGAGGGGCTAAGCCAGCTCCGGTTCCAACCAGGACGGTTCCGTCCATGACTGAGGTTC
>CAIWEX010000765.1 GCA_903911795.1 uncultured Schlesneria sp. | reverse complement strand
TGACTGCCGCGGTGAGTGATTGGCGTCCGAAGGTTTGTCAGCCACAGAAATTAAAAAAGAATGGGCAGGGGATCACGGAGGAGTGCAAGACCGAGTTCGGATACAACGAAGCGGCAGGAACTGCCGAAATTGCGATTCTCGCGGGATTTGTGATTCCTCTCCACCTGAGACGTTTGCCGCATCCCCTATTTTCGTAGAAGGTTGTGGCTGAGTCGGCGGTTGACGGGGCGAACGCGGTTCATCAAGCCGTGTTGTCGGGTTTGCGAGCTTGGCATAAAACGGGATCTCGTCATTGCTCACCGTTTTGATTCACGTCTGCCTCTCTGGCCATGAGGCTCTCCATGACAATTCCGCAGAACCGTTGCGTATCGGTTTTTACCAGACTTCTGTCACTCGCATTCGTGGTTGCGTTGGCCGTGAGTACGGAATCGGCGCGGGCCACTGCGGAAGACTTGTCTCCGCTGGAGCACCTTGGAAAACAGATCTTCTTTGACAAGAACCTGTCGAATCCCGTCGGACAGGCATGTGCCAGTTGTCATGCTCCGGAAGTTGGATTTACCGGACCGGACTCAGAGATCAACCTGAAAACCGGGATCTATCCGGGAGCCGCTCCAGGGCGGTATGGCAATCGAAAACCTCCATCGGCGGCCTACGCGGCTTTCAGTCCCAAGCGGGAATTCGACCAGAAAGAAGAGACCTGGGCCGGGGGCCAATTCTGGGATGGGCGAATGGATGATCTGGTCGCTCAGGCCAAGGGACCATTCCTCAATCCACTGGAAATGAACAACGCGTCGGCTGCGGATGTCGTCGCCAAAGTGCGCGAATCGAATTATCGGGGACTGTTTGAAAAGGTTTACGGGGCCAAAGCCCTGAATGCGGCAGATGCGGATGAAGCCTTTGATTTGATGGCCCGAGCGATTGCGGCCTATGAATCGTCGCGTGAAGTCAATTCGTTCAGCTCAAAATACGATGCCTTCCTAGCACGGGAAACGACCCTGACGGCTCAGGAACTGCGAGGGTTGGCTCTGTTTGCAGGAAAGGCCAACTGCACCGCCTGTCACCCGCATCAGGCTGCCGCGGATGGGACGCCTCCCCTGTTTACGGACTTCACGTATGACAACGTGGGGGCGCCCCGCAACGCTGGCAACCCGTTCTATCGGGCTGACCCTGCGGTGAATCCCGACGGAGCGAAGTATCGAGACCTGGGACTCGGGGGCTTTCTGAACGACAAGACTCAGCACGGAAAAGTGAAAGTTCCGACGCTGCGAAACGTCGCGAAGAAGCCGCATCCGCAGTTCGTAAAGTCTTACCTGCACAACGGTACCTTCAAAAGCTTGAAGGATGTCGTCAGGTTCTATAACCGCCGCGACAAGACGCCGGACGCTTTCGACCCACCGGATGTCGAAGAAAACGTCAATCGGGAAGAACTGGGGAAACTTGGTCTGACCGATGCGGAAGAAGACGACGTCGTCGCGTTTCTGGAGACGCTGTCCGACGGATTTGTCGCTCCGCAACCTGCGGCGACGGAACCAGAATTTCCGGCAATCGCTCCGTCTGCCTCGACGCGAGGCGATCACTTTAAGGGGGCTCGCGACGTGATTCGCGTGGTCCGCTTCCGCCGCGTTGTGGAAGAAGCCTCGCGAAGCAGCGATACACGTCAGCGGTGAGTGAGCGGTCAGCTATCCGCGGTCAGCAAGACGGGAGCAAGAGAAGAGGGGCTCACGCAGAGACGCGGAGACGCAAAGGGAGGAAGAGGTGGCGAGCGGCGAAATGTCAAATGCTTCAATACTTTGCGTCTTGAGCGAAGCGGGCGTGAGGTTCTTCAGAAGCTTTCAGCGGTCAGCTCTCAGCGATCAGCAAGACGGAAGCAAAAGAAGAGGGGCTCACGCAGAGACGCAAAGGGAGAAAGAGGAGGCGAGCGGCGAAATGTCAGATACTTCAATACTTTGCGTCTTGGCGTCTTGAGCGAAGCGGGCGTGAGCTTCTTCAGAACTTTCAGCGGTCAGCCATCAGCAAGACGGACGCAAACGGCATATGTACCTGCGGCGCTGCGATTCGAAAATCGCTGAGAGAATTTTCGCAAGCGGAATTAGCCAGCAGAGTTAGGGCCGCTGTATAAGCCCTTACCAGCTCGCACTTTGATGGCTTGCGTTTCGATCCGGCGGGCTTCCCAGAGCGAAATCAGAGTCACTCGCGCGAGGTACACCAGCACAGAGCAGGTGAGAAGTCCCGCACAGAGCATTTCCAATTGCAACCCGGGGTGTCGGATCAGGTCCAGCACTTCTGACAACATCGGAACCTCGACGTTAGAACGCTTTTCGACCGTTGCTGATGTCAATCAGGTCGCTCTCGCAGAGGAAAAGCAGACGAGGTCGATCACAGCCTACAGAACTCTATACTTCGGATCGATCAGGAAACAACACCAGCAACGCCGGTTTTCCGAAACCTAACGGAGATGTAACCTGCTGGCGGATCCATCAGGACCAGATTGCCGATTGCTGCTGATATTCCCTTCCATGATTGTCAGGCAACGCAATTGCCAAGCGAGCCGCAATTCCGTATGAACCAAACAGACGAATTGCGTTTCCTTTGGAATGAACATGACCGATTCATCGCAAGCGGGTGTTTTACCGGGTAATGAAACCTCGGTCGCCCGAATTGATTCGCTGGCCAGGCTGAAATCCGTCATCGAACAATCGGGAGCTCTGTTGCCGGCACAAGGCCCGATTACGGGGTTTGCGTTCCTGAACCCGTTGCAGGGGTTGGAACATCTGCCGTTTGAAGAAGGGATGATGCGGGGGTCGCGGCTGTTTGGATGCCGTCCCTATCTCTCCAAGGACTTTTACCGCGACAAACTGGCAACTGGCCGAATCGTTCTCGAAGATCTTAAAGCCGTTTTGCACAATGAATTGAGAGACGGAGCCGCAACACCGGTCGCACCATCAGGAACTCGTTTCGACCTGCGGATGGCGATGCTTCAGTATCCGCTCCGCTCTGCCCCCGCCGAGGAACTGCGCTGGTTCATCGCTGAAACCGATGCACTCACCACCTTCAGTGCTGAAACTCCCGTCCCGGCCCGAACTCGTTTCGTCGAAGTGACCCGCCACTGGATCATGCGAGAAGCCCTCAGCCACCCTGTCGATTCGGACCCTCAGGAACAATCGGATCGACGTTTTGTCGCCGATCTGGTGGAGCGGTTTGGCAGGCCATCGCCCGAAAACTGGAGCGACCGGACTTGGGAAGAGTTTTCATTGCAGGCTTTATGGCATGTCTGTCGGGATGGCGTGGAACTGGTGGAAGTCCCACCGTCTGTTGCCCATCATGCGACTCGTCATCGAGATCTTCTGCTGGAATACACAGGCGAAGACAGCGATCTACTGGTCCACCCGATTCTGATCCGCTTTTGCGCTTCGTTTACAGACCAGGGGGTCTCGGACTGGCCGCTCCCTGATCGCGAAATGGGACTCTTGAAATCGTTCAGCTCACTGTATGGCGGTGTCGCTGGT
>CAIWEX010000764.1 GCA_903911795.1 uncultured Schlesneria sp. | reverse complement strand
CTGTTGTTGCAGTTCGGCGATTTTCTCTTCCACTGTGTTACGGCAGATCAAGCGATAGGCGAAGACCTGACGCGTCTGACCAACGCGGTGGGCTCGGTCGATTGCCTGAGTTTCCACGGCGGGATTCCACCATGGATCGAGAATGAAGACGTAATCGGCTGCGGTCAGATTGAGACCCAAGCCCCCCGCCTTCAAACTGATCAGGAACACGCCGCACTTGTCGTCGCTCTGGAAGTGTTCGACACGTTCTTTTCGATCGCGTGTCTGGCCGTCCAGGTATTCGTACGTGATCCCCTTCTTGTCCAGATGCTGTCGAACAATCGCCAGCATACTCGTGAATTGCGAGAAGACGAGCGTCTTGTGACCCTCTTCCAGCAGTTCTTCGATATGGGGAATGAGCACGTCCAGCTTGGCACTTGGATCTTCGGCCGTCGCCTTGTCGAGCAACGCCGGATGACAGGCGACCTGCCGCAATCGGAGCAGTGCTTCGAGAACGTGCATCCGAGACTTTGCCAGTCCCTGATCTTCGATGATCCCCAGTAACGAATCGCGATAGTGGTCTCGCAGTTCGTTGTACAGCCGCTGCTGATCGTCGCCCATTTCGCAGTAAATGGTCTGTTCGAGCTTTTCGGGCAGTTCGCTCGCCACGCTCTGCTTCGTACGACGCAAGATCAACGGACGCAGACCATCCGCCAGAACCTGGCGAGTTTCCTTGTTTTCCGGATCAGCCGCATGCAGTTTGAAGGCTGAGCTTCGGCCGAGCATGCTTGGATTGAGGAATTCAAAAATCGAGCACAGGTCACCCAGATGGTTTTCGATCGGCGTACCGCTCAGGCCAATACGATGATGGGCCTGCAGCAACCGCGAAGCCTTCGCCACTTGTGAGCTGGAATTCTTGATTGCCTGGGCTTCATCCAGAATGATGTAGTCGAACTGAACTTCCTTGAGTGCCAGAATATCGCGGCGCAATGTGCCGTATGTGGTCAGAATCAGATCGTGCTTCGTGAAATCGTCTCGCAACTTCGCTCGATCCAGACCGGCATATTCCAGGGACTTCATATCGGGAGTGAACTTTTCGCACTCCTGCTTCCAGTTGAACAGCAGCGATTTCGGAACGACGACCAGCGACGGAACTCGCTTCTTGTTCCGTCGACGGCGGCCTTCCAGGAATGCCAGCATCTGAATTGTTTTACCGAGACCCATGTCGTCTGCCAGGCAGCCGCCGAAATGGAATTCTTCCAGGAACCGGAGCCATCCCAGACCTTCGCGCTGGTACGGGCGCAGCTCACCCTTAAACGTTGCAGGTTCTTGTTCCGGTTGCACGCCGCTGAAGCTGGCGAGGCGTTCCCGGATTTCCAGGAACCGCGCGTCGTAGTCGACGGACGGTTGCGAAATCAGCAGTGCATCCAGAATCCCCGCCTGAACCAAGCCGAATTTCAGATGTTCACCTTCAACTTCACCCAGGCCCGCGAGCAGTCCGTAACGCTTCATCCATTCTTCGGGAAGAATCCCCAGTGACCCGTCGTCCAGCATGATCGTGCCGTCGCCGCGAGCCAATGCGGCCAGCAGTTCCGGGAACGTCACACGGGCACCACCGAAATCGACATCGGCATGAAGTTCAAACCAGTCGATGTTCGACTTGATCTGGAACTTCAATTCCAGTGGCTGGCGGACCTGCTTGCCATCGGCGCGGACCTGCCAGGCTTCGGCGATCAGTTTGCGGACGGCCGGTGCCAGATCTCGTGCCGAGATTTCGGCATCGTGCTGCCCACGCTTCTGGTCGAGTAACCGTCGGAATCCACCGTCCTGCAGTTGCGACCAGGCGATCGCTTCCGCCTGTTTGTCTCGCAACAGACAGCGACTGGCGGCGCGCTGGACGATTGCCCATTGGCTGCTGGTCCCGCGCACTGCCGTTCCATCGTAATCAAACAGGACTTCCGCTTTCAGACGGTCCTGATGCCAACGTGATTTTCCAGGTGCATGAACGACCAGAATTGGCTTTGGCGAGACGACAACTTCTTCCAGTTGCAGTTCCGGTGGCAATTCAAGCTTCGGCAGGGCTGGCATATCCAGCAACCGGTCGACAAGCTCGTGTTCTTCGCCGGCAGGAACCTGGAAGTCGTCAGATCGTCTGAGCAATGTGACCCAGGGGTACGCATCAAAGTCTTGAAAAGCGCGAATCCGATTGTTCGCGATCGCCAGACCGCCAGGAACGACCAGAACCGGTTCCTTGAGTGACAACCGCTCTTCTTCGCGCGTCAGATAGCCACGTAACTTCCAGACGCTTTCGGCTTCGAGGAATTCGATCGCCAGACAAAGTTCCCACGTCCCGCCGTCATCCCAATCCAGGGTTTCGGTGACGCGTTCTTCTTCGCCTTGAAGTCGGATACGGCCGGTCGCACAGATGGCGGGCAGCAGCAACTGACACAGATCGTGCGGAACTCGATAGCGGAATGCCGCGAAGTTGTCGGCAGCGCCGTTGACCAGCGTTCGGTCGGGAGTTCCTCCGACAAGGTGAGCCAGAATCCGTCGATCTTCGTCGTCGTCGATTTCTTCGAATCGACCGGGGCGCAACTTGAGTGGCTTCAGCTTTCCCCACTCGCCATTCGCCCGGCGTTGACGCTGCGACGTCTGGATGATGATCAAACCCGCTTCTTCACTGGCGGCGGCATCGATTTCGTAAAAGACCTGACGTTCGCGGCCGGCCATCGAAACGGAGGAATCTTCGACCTGCATCGCTTTACGCAGGTCGCTCAGCCGGGATTCCCATTCACGCAGTCGTGGAGCAGCCTCCACCGGTCGCGACTCGCGTTCGACGGATCGGGTTTTGACCGAACGAGAAGAGGTGGGCGTGAAGAAATCGTCCGCTTCTCCTTCCAGATCGTCCAGTTCGAAGTCCAGCGGATCATCGTCTTCGACGGCGAATGGTGGAATGAACCCTGGTTTGGCAGAACCCGACACGTAATGTCCGGCATCTGCAGCCAGAATCGTGGCCCACAGGTGTTTGCAATGCAGGTTATTGCTGGGGTTGGCGGATGTTCCCACACAATTGCAGGTCATGGTGAGCGCCGTGCCGTCGCGGCTGAGTTGCGTCTGAAATTCGACGCCATCTCGAACCACGGCGAACAGATGATCGGGCGTAACGCGAATTACAGATACGCGTTCCGCCTGAATGTAGGCCGCACCACGAAATCGAATATCACCACGAAACTTGCTCTCCAGCAGTTCCGACAACGTCATGGACCGTTCCCTGTCGCGAGGATTTGTGCGCGCCAATGATTACAGAAATTCCAAATTTCGCGCGCAGCACGAAAGAGTAGCTGATCTGGGCGAATGAGGGTAGTCAAAGAAGAAAGAATGCTGAGATTGGGTTCGGTTTACCACGTGTGAGAATTGAATCCGCGAACTCACGCACGCTCTTGACGAAGTCGACTGCTCGGTCAATGAAAAACGCCGCACTGAATTCAGTGCGGCGTTTATCTGCAGTGCGAAGTCCCACCTGCGGACTATTTCACTCGAACGAGCTTGATGATGCGGCCGGAGACATTCCAGTCCTGAACATACAGGTTGCCGTCCTTGTCCCAGTTCGACCCGTGAGTTCCGCTGAAGACCCCTTCGACCCACTGGTCTTGGGGAACATTGTAGTTCGCCCCTTTACCCCGATCAGCGTTATGGCCGAGAACGGCCATGATCGTGTTGGTCTTGTCCAGAATCACGACGCGGCCATGCAGGTCAGGAACCGAAACGTAATCTCCCTGAACGGCGGCGGACGTTGGCATTCCCAGTCCGGTGATGACTTCGTCAATGAATTCACCTTCCAGGCTGTAGTGCAGCAGACGACCTTTGGGCTGATGGTTGCGATCGCAAATCAACAGGCGGGCAGGGCTGTACCGCGTGTCCAGAGTCATCCCGTGAGCGGTATTGAACTGCTTCAGATCATTTCCCTTGGTCCCGAAGTGCATCAGGTACTTGCCGGCCTTGTCGAATTTGAAAATGTGATTGCTGGCATAGCCATCCGACAGAAAAATGTCGCCATTCGAGGCAACCGTGATTGCGGTCGGGCTCAGTCGTGGCAGCTTCAATCCAGACTCGGCCGGAAATGGCAGCTTCAAGACGATGGCACCGGTTTCGGCATGGAGCTTGATTCCCTCACCGGCCACATTTCGCGCCCCGTAAATATATTCGCCGTCGGCTTCTTCGCGGATTTCGATATCGTGTGTCTGTGTGTATTCGGGACCGACGAAACGTCGAATCAGTTTCCCGTCTGGTGAGAATACGAAAATCCCCATGTCCGCACTGGTGTAGACATTCCCCGCCTTATCAACAACGACCCCACCGTGGGTCGGTCCGATCTGCGACTTCCCTTCGGCACTCAGGCCCCAGCCAGGGACCGTATCAAAAGTCATAATCCCGCAGCCCATCCGTACAGGAGCAGGTTTGTCTGCGGCAACGGCTGACAAACTCAGGCCGAAGGCAAGTGCGGCAGCGACGTAAAACGAACA
Source organism: uncultured Schlesneria sp. (assembly GCA_903911795.1). GTDB lineage: Bacteria > Planctomycetota > Planctomycetia > Planctomycetales > Planctomycetaceae > Schlesneria. Next base: position 4,282 of record CAIWEX010000764.1, on the reverse strand, counting down.
GTTCTTCACAATCGGACTCCTGGGTGTAGTGTCAAGGTCTTTTAACAGCGCTGAATCACTTGCAGTGAACAAACCGGCTGCGCAGGCCGACTTTCGCTCCGCAGGATTATTCCGTGATGCCGGAATCATTTCAACCAGAGCTTACGTGTTCACGGGGGATTCGGGGCATTTCCAAACCGCCGCCGATGATCGACCTTGCGGGCTCGGCAAGTCTGGGATATTCGGTTATCCTCGCACGATGACGTTTGCCGGTTGCATTTGTGATGCTGCAATCCGGACGAGACCAGAACTTCACCAATGAGCAACAGACGATTTTCATCATGAGCCAATCCTGGATCGCCGACCGGATGCACAAGATCGATGCTTCCGGAATTCGTAAGGTCTTTGACCTCGCCACGAAGATGAAGAACCCGATTAACCTCAGTATCGGGCAGCCTCACTTCGATACCCCAGACTCCGTCAAGCGTGCCTTGTGCCAAGCGGTTGACGAGGGGCGGAATGTCTACAGTCAGTCTCAGGGGATTGCTCCACTTCGGGAAGGCCTGCTTCAGGAATTTGTCGCTCCGCTGGGACATGCTGATCGTGAATTGTTCGTGACCAGCGGAACCAGTGGTGGACTGATGCTCGCCCTTTCGGTCCTGGTGAATCCGGGCGACGAAGTGATCGCCTTCGATCCCTGGTTTGTGATGTACAAGCACTTGGTGACCTTGGCGGGGGGAACGTGCGTCCAGATCGACACCTATCCAGATTTCAAAATTGACCTGAACAAGGTTCGAGACGCCATTACTCCTCGCACCAAGGCAATCCTTTGCAACAGCCCCTGTAATCCGACCGGATATGTCGCGAGCGAAGAAGAGCTGAAGGGACTGGCAGAACTGGCTCGCGAAAAAGATATCTGCCTCATCAGCGACGAGATTTACCGAGTCTTTTGTTACGACAAGCCATTTGTCAGCCCTGTCAAATGGAACGACCAGACAATCGTCATCGATGGATTCAGCAAGTCTCATTCGATGACGGGCCTGCGCCTGGGGTTCGCGCATGGACCGTCGCACCTGATTCAGCAGATGATCAAGCTGCAGCAGTTCACGTTCGTCTGTGCCCCGCAACCTGTCCAGTGGGCAGGCTTGGCCGCTTTAAAGTGTGACGTCTCCGATCGCGTTGCCAACTACGCACGTAACCGCGAATTCCTGTTGAAGGAACTTGGCGGCATTTACGACATCCGAGGGAGCGGCGGTGCTTTCTACCTGTTCATCAAGGCCCCCTGGGGGACCGGAGCCGAATTTGTGTCCAAGGCTATTGAGAACGAGTTATTGATCATCCCCGGCAATGTCTTCAGCCAGCATGATTCCCATTTTCGCGTCAGCTTCGCGGCCGACGATTCGACGCTGCAACGTGGCGCTGAAATCCTGAAGCGGATCGCTGCAAGACCGTAGACTGGGTGCGGCCAAGATTGTCTGATCCCGGACTCACTGTAGATGACAAGTCGTTGCTCCCACCCGGTCGAGCCGGGTGGAACAGATTCCAAGTAGATTTCATTGTAGCTGGCCAGTTGCTCGTTCCGCTGGGGCAAGCCCAGCGGAAACGGGAGTGAAGTCACGTGTGGTGGAACAGATTTCCTCCGGGCTCGCCCCGGCGAGATCACAACTGACCAGCTACTCTAGCAGTCAGAGGTCTCATCCTGCCTCCACCCAGTTTACCCGGGTGGGAGCAACGAATTTTCAGCTACCAATCCCTCGCCATAAATGTTGTCCAAAAACAGTCCGGAGTTCCCGATGTCACACCCATTCCTGAATACTCCTTTTGACCTGACGGGACGAGCTGCTCTTTTCACAGGGGCAGGCGGTGGCATCGGCCGATCAGCCGCCATTGAACTTGCCCGGGCCGGTGCAATCGTCGGGATTCATTATCGATCCAGTGTCGATGGTGCGAACGAAACGCTCAGCACGATCCAGTCACTCGGTGGCAAGGGAATCTTGCTGCAAGGCGATCTGGCACAGGAATACGCAGCGAATCGCGTCGTTGATCAATTCGTCGAGTTTGCCGGCCGAATAGACATTCTGTTTAACAATGCGGGAGATCCACTGCGGCGATCGACGATTGAAGACTGCTCAACCGAACTCTGGAAAGAATGCTTTGACGTCAATGTGCATAGCGCATTCATGGTGACTCGCCGGGCGATTCCGCATCTGAAGGCAACCGGCAACGGCAGCATCATCAACAACCTGTCACTGTCAGTTCAGACAGGTGGTTCAGGTGGAGCAGGCCCGTATGCCGCAGCAAAAGGAGCGCTGCAGGTCTTCACGAGAACGCTCTCACGCGAACTGGCCCCGGCGGTTCGAGCAAACGCCATCATGCCGGGTGTCGTCGAGACTCGTCATCACGAAGTCTTTACGACAGCCGAAAAGATGGAGGATTATCGCCGCCAGACTCCACTGGGACGCAACTCCCAAGCCGACGAGATCGCCCAGACTGTGCTATATCTGGCGAGCGACGCGTCGAGATTCGTGACAGGTGCTCTCATTGACCTTAACGGCGGACGATTCCTGAGATGAGCGGGGACTCCCTTTCGGGAAAATACGCACAACCGCGAAATCGTGCACTATTGTTGGCGTAGTCGCAGTGTCATTTCGCGAACCGTGTCGACAATCTGGTTTTCGACTCCCGGCTTCCAGGGGCCAGGCAAATTCGTGTAGCGCATTGCGCCACCACCTTCGTATCCCCCCTCCTTCATAACGCGTTCTGAAGGGATGTAGGCCATCACATCGTTGCTGTATCCCGCGACCCAGACAGGGGTCTCGCCCAATTCGCGCTTCAATCGCAGTGCATAGTCGATGACGACTTCACCGCCGAGGGTCACCATCGTCAGATCACTTCCAAACTGCAGGACCTGCACCGGAAACGGGTAGGTCTCGCGAATCTTGCCGTTCTTATCATGTTCAGCGAGCAGCGCCTCAACCCGACGTCGCTCAAACAGATCTTTCGACTCACGTTGAGTCAGCAACGCATCGCGTGAGACGGGCTCAAAGGGAAGGTCGATCTCTTTCAATGCAAATTTCAGCGGTCCCTGGATCGGTTTCGGCTTCGGTAGAAGTGCGGCTTCGACAGCGGTTGCCAGTGTTTTGCCGTGAGTGATCGCCCATTCGATCTTGCCTCGTGGATACGGATTCTGGTCGCCTCCACAGCCCATCACAAATAGTGCCGTCGCGCCGGGATGTGCTTTTTCAATTTCCGTTTGAGCAAACCCGGCGTAGTCCGCATTGAACTGAAGTAGTGCCGTCGTCGTATTGTGGCAGGCATAGCCGAAAGCAACGGCCCGCAGTTTTCCGTCCGAGGTTTCCACTCGTAGCACAGGGACGTCATGGTCGACGGGACCATCGGGGTAAGGGCTGTTCTGAATCCCTTCTGGCGAGGGGAGTCGGCGATTCATCGCAACGCTGCAGCGAGCGTGACTGTACGAAAGGTTTGCCGGCTTCAAGTCTTCGATTGCCAAGCCAATCACGGCAATCAACTTGTTTCGCAATTCGACGAAATAGGATTCGACCCGCTGACGCTGTTCGGCGTCCAGTGGATACATGACCGACATTTCCAGGTCATCACGTACGACTGGGCTGCAATGCGTGTGCGAACAATTCAGGAGCAATCCGGCAGGATTTAGTTTGTACTGCTCGTGAACCTTTTGAGCCACCTGTTGGCGCAGCGGTCGAGGAATGCCGATCAAGTCGGTCGTCACAATGACCGCGCGGTTTCCGGTCGAGTCCTCCAGGACCAGGGCTTTGGCATGCAGTTCCGAAAGCACTCCCTCAGACGGCTTGGTCCGAGATGCGTATCCAGCCATCCACATCGGCTGGGAGGGTGTCACAGCAACCGTTGCGACTCCCGCTTTCCATTCAGGGGCGATATCAGCCGCAATTGCGAGCACCGGGCTGACAACTAAACCAACGATCGTGAACATCGACGAGAATCGCATCGTGTGGACTCCTCTGCTGGCTCGGTGTCATGCCCCTTGATACGGTCTGAAAATATGAACAGACGGCTTGAATGCCTTCCATGCGATCAGGTTGTCGATCCGACACGTGTACCGAGTCGTTCACCGGCGATGGCACGTTCAATATTTCCGGGCTTCTGGTAATTCAGCACGACGATCGGAATATTGTGTTCCATGCAATGATGGATCGCCTGAGCATCCATTACTTGCAGGTTCTGACGAAGGACATCCTGATACGTAATCTCAGAATAACGGACAGCGTGTGGGTTCTTGAGCGGGTCATCGGAATAGACGCCG
>CAIWEX010000763.1 GCA_903911795.1 uncultured Schlesneria sp. | reverse complement strand
TCCAGCGACACGCTGGGAATCCCTCAGTCGATCGCCGACGACCTGGCACGACGATTGAAGGACAAGTTCGGACTCGAACGATCCCAACTGGTCTTGCATGCGTCTCACACACATTGTGGCCCCGTCTTGCGAGGAGCCTTGTATGACGCTTATCCGCTGGATGAAGTGCAGATCGAACGGATCAACACATATTCGGACTGGCTGACTGATGAAATTGTGTCGACGATCGGCAAGGCCTTGCAGGACCTCAAGCCGGCGACACTGTCTCGAGGCCAGGGATACGCCGACTTTGCAGTCAATCGACGCACGAATCGGGAACCGGATGTTCCCAAGTTGCGAGAACAGAACTTGCTGTTCGGCCCGGTAGATCATACCGTCCCCGTGCTGGCAATTCGTGCGATGGATGGGACGCTGAGGGCTGCTGTGTTCGCTTATGCCTGCCACAACACGACCCTCAGCTATATGAAGTTCTGTGGCGACTATGCAGGATTTGCCCAATTCGATCTGGAACAACGCCATCCGGGTGCCATGGCGTTGTTCTGCATGGGCTGCGGGGCCGACCAGAATCCATTGCCGCGAAGGACCGTCGAGCTCGCTCAATCGTATGGCAAACGCCTGTCCGCGGCAGTCGATACAGTACTGGCGAGCCCTATGGAGAATGTCGAACCGTTTTTGAAAACTCATCACGAATTGGTGCCTCTGAAAATGCATGGCCTGCCCAAAACTGAAGTCCTACGCAAAATGGCAGCAGGCCAGCCAGACTATCAACAGCGTTGGGCCGCTCGCATGCTGGACCTGTCAGCCAATGGGGCTGTCCCCGATGAATATCCGTATCCGATCACGGCCTGGAAACTCGGCAAGGACCAGTTGTGGATCACGCTGGGGGGAGAAGTCGTCGTTGACTTTTCGCTCCGCCTGAAAGGTGAGTATGGCGAGCGAACCTGGGTCACCGCTTATTCCAACGATGTCATGGCCTACATTCCGTCTCGGCGAGTCCTGATGGAAGGGGGCTACGAAGGTCAGAGTTCGATGATGGTCTATGGACTTCCCACAGAACGCTGGGCAGATGACGTCGAAGACCGCGTCGTTCAAGTTGTTCAGCGGTGTGTTGAGATGGTGTCGGTAAAGAAATAACTGAACCGAGTGCCTCCCGTCACGGTTGAGAATCTAAGTTGGCTCATCAGCCGAAACCAGCAAACATGAGACTCGAAGTTAGAAACGCAGAGGACGCAGAGAGCGCAGAGAAAAGACTGGAGAAGGCAAGGCGATGCCAAGTCCCTTCCCTCCGCCTCCTCTGCGAACTCTGCGTTTCAAATGAATTCGGAACACAGTGGTATCGATTTGCAACGCGTGCGGCAATGGGGCGTTAGCCCATGAATAGAACCGGACGCTAGCGCGTTCCGGCTGATCGGTTGAACCGAAAATCAACCGGTGATGACAAATCGGCTGGAATTCCTCGATCCGTGAACTCCTCAAACCATAGCACCACCAACTCGAACGCAGCCTAACACTCCATGGACACTTCAACGCCACTTGATTCAAAATCTGCGACGGAGCATCTGCGTCGTGATTTGTTCCGGTTGGCGGTACCCGTCCTGGGAGAACAAATGCTGGCCTTCTGCGTCGGCCTGTACGATGTCTACCTGGCCGGGTTACTTGGCAAAGCAGAGACATCCGCAATCGGGCTCTCTGCATACGTGTCGTGGCTGGCCTACCTGATTTTCAGTCTGGTGGGAACGGGCACCGCAGCGATTGTCGCACGTGCCTGGGGAGCAGGAGAATTCGACGATGCTCGTCGCATTGCGGCACGTTCACTGACACTCACACTGGTTTTCGGATGCGGAATCTTTTTGTTTCTGCAACTGCTGGCAAACTTGTTCCCGATCCTGCTCAACATGGAAGGGGTGCAACGCGATATTGCTGTTGAATATCTGCGACTGGATGCATTCGGTCAGTTTTTTGCAGGTTGGACGCTGATCGGCTCCGCTGCTCTGCGGGGAGCGGGTGACATGCGCACTCCGCTGCTGGTCTTAACCGTTACCAATATTGTAAATGTCATTGTTTCAACCGCTTGCCTGTGGGGTTGGGGGCCGTTGCCGGAGATGGGAGTCACCGGAATTGTGACCGGGACTGTCACGGCTCACATCTGCGGCGCTGCCGTCATGGCCGCGATGTTGTTTTCGGGGAGTTCGCGAATTCAAGTGCGACTCTCTGAGTTCCAGTTTCACCGTGAAACATTTCGTC
>CAIWEX010000762.1 GCA_903911795.1 uncultured Schlesneria sp. | reverse complement strand
CGCTGCTCTTCGTTGACAATATTTTCCGTTTCTCGCAAGCCGGTTCGGAAGTGTCCGCATTGCTGGGACGTATGCCTTCCGCAGTCGGTTACCAACCCACCCTCGGTACTGAACTGGGTGCCTTGCAAGAACGAATCACTTCGACCAATCGCGGAGCTATTACATCGGTGCAAGCCGTGTACGTTCCCGCAGACGATCCGACCGACCCTGCCCCTGCGACCGCGTTCTCGCACCTGGATGCATTCCTGTATCTGGAACGAAGTATTGCAGAAAAGGGCTTGTTCCCGGCCATCGATCCGCTGTCGTCTTCGTCCCGAATTCTCGATCCGCTGGTCGTCGGTGAACGTCACTACAAGATCGCTCGTCGTGTGCAGCAGATTCTGCAGCGATATCGCGAGTTGAAAGACATCATCGCGATTCTCGGTATCGATGAATTGAGCGAAGAAGATAAGCTGGTCGTGCATCGTGCCCGTCGTATCGAACGATTCTTGTCGCAGCCGTTCCTGGTTGCCGAGCCGTTTACCGGTAAGAAGGGCAAGATCACTCCACGCGACGAAACGATCGAAAGCTTCGAAGAATTGTGCGACGGCAAATGGGACCATCTGCCCGAAGGTGCGTTCACCTACGTCGGTGGAATCAAGGAAGCTGCCGAGCAGGCAGAACGAATGGCCAAGGCGTAATTCGGTAATTTCAGTCAACAGAATTCGGCTACTAAACTATGTCCACCGGTGACAAACTACGGCTGGTGATCGTCACGCCCGAGCGAACACTGCTCGATGAGCCAGTCTCCGCCCTGCGCTTTCCGTTGTACGACGGGGACATTGGTATCCTGCCGGGCCGATTGCCACTGATCGGGCGATTGGGCTGCGGAGAACTGAAAGTGACTGCCGCCTCGGGGCAGCGTAGCTTCTTCGTGGATGGTGGCTTCGTCCAAGTTCTGGGAAGTACGGTTTCATTGCTGACGCACCGCGCCGTTCCAGTCGAAAGCCTGGTTGCTGCCGATGCCGAAAAGCAACTCGCAGCAGCCGATAGCCGAGTTGCTCGAACGGACGACGAAGTGAAGGTGAAACTCGCCGATCAGCAGCGAGCCCGGCGTATGCTGTCGCTGGCAAAGGCCCGCTAAGCGTCTATTCGCCCGATGCTCTATTAGTTCCTGGAATGAAATCCTTGTTCGTTCTGCAGGGAATAACGGTTTACCACCGACATGGAGACTTCGACCTGGCCGTGTTACGCTGACACACACCTAGAGTTCCTTATTGCACGGCCAGGTCGAATTCTCCATGCTTCCGGCGCCTGCTGAATGACGTTTGAAGTGACGTCCGGCGGTTGACCGAAGCTCCAGTACCGAGGTGAATCGATGGATCTGTCGCTAGATGACACCATCGCTGCACTGGCATCTGCCCCGGGTGCTGCCGAGCGTGGGATCATTCGCATCTCGGGACCACGTATTCGTGAACTCCTGGCGGACTGGTTTCACCCTGATGATCAAAAGGACTGGCAGGCCGCTCGAGTCGCTTCACAGCATACCGGTCGGCTGACTGGTGTCAGTTCACGCTGTGCGATTTGTGTGGATCTCTACGATTGGCCGAACCGCCGAAGCTATACCGGACAGCCGCTCGTCGAACTGCATCTTTCGGGCTCTCCTCCGCTTGTGGAAGCCGTACTTTCAGAAGTACATCGGCGCGGTGCTCGACCAGCTCGACCTGGCGAATTCACACTGCGGGCTTTTCTGGCAGGAAAGCTCGACTTGCTTCAGGCTGAGGCCGTACTGGGAGTGATCGATGCCCATGACCATCGCGAACTTCAGGCCGCGCTGTCTCAATTGGCGGG
>CAIWEX010000761.1 GCA_903911795.1 uncultured Schlesneria sp. | reverse complement strand
TGCTCGGCACTGTGCTTGCCATTGACCTTCAGGATTTTTTCGATGCGTGACTTGGCTGAATGCAGAGCTTCGCCAAATTCGGGCGAATCCGTCGAGATGCTCTTCAGTTTCTTCGTCGCGATGTGATCGCCGACCGTATACGGAATGACGAAGTAGCCATCGGCCAACCCCTGCATCAGGGCACTGGCTCCCAGCCGGTTGGCACCGTGGTCCGAGAAGTTCGCTTCGCCAAGGACATACAGACCGGGCAGATTGCTTTGCAGGTTGTAGTCGACCCACAGTCCCCCCATCGTGTAGTGGATGGCGGGATAGATTCGCATCGGGACTTTGTACGGATTCTCGGCAGTAATCCGTTCATACATGTGGAACAGGTTGCCGTACTTGCCCCGGATCACGTCCTCGCCATCGCGATTGATTGCTGCGGAGAAGTCGAGGTAGACCGACATCTTGCTCGGCCCGACGCCAAATCCTTCGTCGCAGCGTTCCTTGGCTGCTCGGGAAGAGACATCGCGTGGTGCCAAGTTACCGTATGAGGGATAACGACGTTCCAAGTAGTAATCGCGTTCCGCTTCAGGAATCTGATCAGGTGACCGATTGTCGTCTTTACTCTTGGGAACCCAGACGCGTCCGTCGTTTCGCAGGCTCTCGCTCATCAGCGTCAGTTTCGACTGATGGCTGCCACTGACAGGAATGCAGGTCGGGTGAATCTGCGTGTAACAGGGATTGGCGAAATAGGCCCCTCGCTTGTGACAGCGCCAGGCGGCGGTGACGTTACAGGTCTTGGCATTTGTCGACAGGTAATACGCGTTTCCGTATCCCCCCGTGCAAAGGACGACTGCTTCACCTGCGAAAGTTTCAAACTTGCCGGTGACGAGATCGCGAGTGACGATCCCTCGTGCAACGCCATCCACGACGACGACATCGAGCATTTCGCGGCGGGTGAACATCTGGATGCGACCGGCATTCACCTGTCGCATCATCGCCTGATAGGCCCCCAGCAGCAGTTGCTGTCCCGTCTGACCTGCACAGTAGAATGTGCGGGAGACCTGAGCCCCACCGAATGAACGATTGGCGAGTGATCCGCCGTATTCACGTGCGAACGGTACCCCTTGAGCAACGCACTGGTCGATGATCGACGTACTGCACTGGGCCAGACGGTAGACGTTGGATTCACGAGCTCGCCATTCGCCACCTTTGACGGTGTCGTAGAACAATCGCCAGACGGAATCACCGTCGTTGGGATAGTTCTTGGCGGCGTTGATCCCCCCTTGAGCGGCGATGCTGTGTGCACGACGCGGGGTGTCCTGGATGCAGAACGACAACACGTTGTAGCCGAGTTCGGCGAGTGAAGCGGCGGCAGAGCCACCGGCCAAGCCCGTTCCGACCACGATGATCGTGTTCTTGCGCTTGTTGTGGGGTGCGACGAGTTTCAGGTCGCGAATACGATTATCCCAGCGCGTCGCAATGTCGCCCGTCGGGCATCGTCCATCGAGCACTGTGTCAGCGACAGTCACCATGTTGCAGAAATCCTCAGGCGAATGGCGAATGCAAAAATGAATTCAAAAACTGCGAATCAGTGACGCACAAGGGCAGGAGCAATCACCGCGATGCTGGCAAACCCCACCCCGATCACGGCGGCAAAAATCCAACCAATCAACTTGATCATTGGCATGTACTTGGGATGGTTCAGCCCCAGCGACTGGAATGCACTGGAGAACCCGTGTGACAAATGGACGCCGAGAACGATCGCCCCGATTGTGTAAACGACGCGACTGATCGGATTGCTGAGCACCATCATGGTTGTGGCGTAGGGATTGTGAAGGTCGTACTTGAGACCTCGCAGATTGATCCCTTCCATCCCCAGTCGCAGGTCAACCAGATGCAGCAGCACGAAGCCGAGCACAACGGCACCCGAAGCAAACATCCAGGTATTCGCCCCGACAACTCGCCCGCGAACTTTGGGCTGCTTCATCGAGTACTCGTCGTCGCGAGCCTTCGCGTTGCGGAAACCTGTCGCGAAAGCAAGGTAGATGTGCAGCAGGAACAGAATCAGCAGACCCGTTTCGGCGACGATCAGCAGTTCCCATTGTTCATGCAGCTTGTGAGCGTAGTCGTTAAACCACTTCTCACCCGCGAACAGCAGCAGGTTCCCTGCGAGGTGTGCGGCGAGAAATCCACAGAGCAGCAGTCCCGTGATTCCCATCACGAACTTCTGGCCGATGGAGGAGGAAATGAATCGAAAGAACCAACGGAGCCCGATCAAATCAACCAGCCCGACTTTCGGTCGGGCACTTCCCGTTTCCATTATTCGAACTCCACGCAATCGAAGGTACCGTGTCTCAGGTGGGGAATTATAGGACATCGCCCCACAACTTCAATTCACGCGGGAACATTGTCGCATCGCATGTGGCATGGAGTCGAAGAAAGCTGATTTGAAATCTCAAATTTGAGATTTGATCGGGGCGGATTCCCAGAAATGCGAATTTCATTGGGGGAAACCACGTTCTCCATGACGAGCAGATGAGCACCGTTGAATCAATTCCGGGGAATTCAAAACTCAGTCCAGCCCTGGCCATCTTCGGCCCGACGAGACAGGAAATTCGATAGGCGCTGCTGTCGGGTGCCACGGTATTGAGGCATAGGTATCTTCACATCGCAGAATGCAATTTTCGGTAGGTTCAGCCATGGTTTGCGGCCCAAAGGGCCAGTAGTTCACCCAGCCAGGGCCCTTCGGCCCTGGAATCGATCCCACCAAAATCTTCATGAGGCCTGAAGGGCCG
>CAIWEX010000760.1 GCA_903911795.1 uncultured Schlesneria sp. | reverse complement strand
CTGAAATCGATCAAACTTTCCGGCTGCAAGAAGATCCGGATTTACAATTGCTGGATTCACGACAGCAAAGGCCCTGCCATTCATCTGGATGGCTGCGAAGATGTCGTGGTGCAGGGATGCAGGATCGAACGAGTGGCGTCGGGAGTTTATGCACATCAATCCAGCGGCGTGCAGGTCATCGGGAACTATGTGGAAAACGTCATGGGACCGATGCCACGCGGGCAGATGGTGCAATTTGACAAAGTCACCGGAAAGCAAAACGTGATCCGGGGCAACCAGTCTTCGAACTCAAGCGACCAAAGTCGTCCCGAGGACATGATCAGTATCTACGAATCGAGTGGCACCGAGGATTCGCCGATCCTGATTGAAGACAATTATCTGTCTGGCGATCCCAAGGTTGGCAGTGACGGGAAGAGCAAAAGTGGCAGCGGGATCATGCTGGGGGATGGCAAAGGTGGAAAGCACATCGTCTGCCGCAAGAATGTGCTTCTGGCACCTGGTCAGGTGGGCATCGGTGTGGCGGGAGGGGGGACGATTACGATCACAGACAACACCATCATCGGCTCCAAATCGGATGTTTCGAATGTCGGCCTTTATGTCTGGAATCAGTCGAAGCAGGACGGTGGTGAAGTGATCGTCCGCGGGAACAAGATTCACTGGGTGAACGCCGCCGGCGCCCCGAACCCATACTGGAATGGCGGGGATTCACCAAGGTGACGGAAGAAGATAACTCATTCCAGGATATCAAGCTGCTGGAATCCCCACCCACTCCCCCGTCCCTCGCACCGCTCCCTCCCCTCCCCTTCGGTATCAAGATTGCGTTTCCCTGGCCGAAGACGAAGGCGACGGAGTAGTTCCTGATAATCGCGTTTTGAAAACCTGCCTACCTGTCAGATTGGATGTGAATGATGCCTGCGACCTGTCATCGAATCGTATGCGGAAGTTTGTCGGTATTGGGCTGTCTCGCCACTTTGTGGCTGGGGGCCGCATCGGCCCAGGCCGAACAGTTTGTCCTTTTCGATGCCACTTTCACGTTCACAAAAATGGATGCGGATAATTCGAAGCCGAGTCCTTCGCATTACTACGTTCGCGACCAACTGATGAATGCCGAGCGTCCCAAGGACTGGACACATCCGATCGACTACCGCAACGGAACCGCTCACGTTCGCCTGGAAGTGCTGGAGAAGCCAGCCGGGGGCGAGGCAACGACATGGTCCGTCTGCTACATCCCCAATAAAGGCCGGGACAAAGGGTATGGCTGCTTCAATACGCCCGTTTACAAGGAGGGTGGCGTCCACGAGCAGGACATTCCTATGACGAAGTTCTGGCAGAATGATTCCATCGTCTGGGAGCAGGGGATCAAGGAGATGCACCTCGTGATCAAGGAAAACAGTGGTGGCAGTGGCCACGCTCATAAGCGACAGGACCACGAAAAGTTTTTCCCGACCAAGGTCCGCATGACCGTGATCCAGGTCTCGGCAGGTTCAAAGTACGACGCCAGCTTGGTACCGAACCTTCCGCCAGCTAAGCCGGTCGGCCTTCCACCTGCGAAAAAAGACCAGTCCACCCAGCCTGCCGTGAAACTTGAAAAGTAGTCGTAATCTGTTTCCAACGCGATTGGCGGGGATACACGGTTTTGCAGAAGTCATCGGTGAAATGTCACTGCCGTGACTTCCCCCAAAACTACTTCCTGTCCAGAAAACCGAGGCTTTTCATCCATTCGTCACAGCGCTGGGGCCAATCGTTGATTGGCTTGCCATCTTTCCTCATCCCGAAGCCGTGGCCTCCCCGAGCGCAGATATGGAGTTCGGCGGAAAGATCTCGCTTTTTGTATTCCAGATAGAGCATGGCCGCTTCCACGGGGTTTGTTTTGTCGTCATGAGCGACCAGCAGAAAGACTGGCGGTGCATCGGCCGGGATGCTGAATCCGGGACGGAACTTTGACTGATCGTCCTTGTCCAGGAATCCCCCGCCATAGATGAAAATCAAAAAGTCTGGACCGCGGGGATCATCTAGTTCTGGCTTCTGGGGATAGGTCCGACTTCCGCGATCCCAGGCCGCGTGTCCTGCAAGGTTCGCTCCCGCCGAGAAACCGAGCAGGCCAACTCGTTTCGGATCGAGTTTCCATTCAGCCGCGTGATGCCTGACCAGGCCAAGGGCTCGTTCGGCGTCCTGAACGGGAAGTTCGTACATCTCCTTCTCGTCACGCGTCGGTGTCCGGTACTTCAGCAACACGGCCGTGACCCCGAGCGAGTTCAGCCATTCGCAGACCTCGGTCCCTTCGTGAGCGTACGACAGAAACATGAAGCCACCACCAGGAGCAACAATCACAGACGTTCCATTGGGCTTCGCGGGCCGGAACACCGTGATCGTCGGGTCGCTCACATCGCTGATGCGATTCGGGCCAACGCCTCCGTACGACTGGATAAGCTTTACCGTCGCCTCAGACTTCGGCACCATCGCTGTCGGTGGTCCGTCGGGCCAGAGTTTTAGTGTGACTGGTTCACCAGCAATGGCGATATCAGCCATCAGGCTGACGAGCAATATTCCGAGAGCGATCAATTTCATTTTACAACAGTCACTCCGCCCGGCAGAAAACAATGGATCAGGACGATCAGGACTCTTTATTCTAACGTAACGACCACTACCCGTCGTTTCCAACATCAAAGAGTCCTGCCCACTTTGGCAGATCGGGTCCACCGGCGGTGTCTGGGCCACCCCGCCATTGCATGGATTCCCGGATGAAATGCGACGCAACCCCTTCGGGGTAGAAGATCAACGGCCCCATTCCCAGGGTAGCGAGCTTCGCTCGCAACCCT
>CAIWEX010000759.1 GCA_903911795.1 uncultured Schlesneria sp. | reverse complement strand
GGTTCGGGCGGTTACGACCAATCCAACTTGCAGCCATTCCAGATGTTGCATCCGGCAAGGACGTATTGATTACGGCTCCGACTGCCGGTGGAAAGACAGAAGCGGTTGTCGCTCCCGTGTGTGAGAGATTGGTTCGTGAAAAGTGGCAAGGTCTGAGCTGCGTTCTAGTCACACCGACACGTGCACTTGTCAATGATCTCTATGAGCGACTGATTCGACCGCTCGGTGAAATGAGCATCGCTTTGGGTCGGAAGACATCCGATCACGCAATCTCCGATGGGGAATCAGAACAGTTCTTAATCACCACACCTGAGTCACTCGAATCCTTACTGACATTTCGCCGGGCCAGGCTTGAATGCCTTCGCGCAATAATCATCGACGAAATTCATTTGCTCGATGGCACGGCTCGCGGCGATCAGCTTAGGTTGACGATTCAGAGACTTCGACTGTTTCTGTCCCGATTGCCCGGCCGACTGATTCCTCTTCAAATGTTGGCTTTGTCGGCAACTCTTCCAAATCCTCGAAATACGGCGATTCGATTCCTGGGGTCTGGCTCCGATGTCGTCAGCGTTGTAGGCCAACGATCCATTGAATCTGCCGTGGTCGTTGTGGCCGGTGATGACAAGGGTCGAGCGGAAGCAACGGTACAAGCTTCAGAGCAATTTGAAGACGTTCGCAAGATGCTCGTGTTTCATAACAGCCGTAAGGCGGTTGACGCATCTGGTCACTATTTCAGCACCGGACGATTCGCATCTGCTGCGTTGTACTGTCATCATGGAAGCCTCGCAAAGTCGGAGCGGGAAAAGGCCGAAGAACGATTCAAGCAGGATCAGTTCGCCATCTGTGTCTCAACAATGACACTTGAGATCGGAATTGATATCGGGGATGTCGATCTCGTTGTTTGCATGTCCCCACCGTCAGGGATTTGTAGTTTTCTGCAGAGGATCGGGCGCGGGTGTCGTCGATTGCAGGGCAAGACTCGCGTCCTTTGTGTTGCCCGTCATAGAGCCGACGAATTAGTATTTGAGGCGATGATCGCGGCTGCAGACTGCCCAATTCCCGATGGCCCGAGAATTCCATTTCGCCGCTCGGTCTTGATTCAACAGGTACTCGCGTATCTCCGACAGGTTGACAAACATCGTCGCACTTTTGAGCAGATTCAGAGAGCACTGGCGGATGCAGCAAGTCCGCGTGTCGATGATGGAATGTTGGATGCGGTCCTTCGAGATATGTGTGATTCCGAACTGCTGGTCATGCGAAGTGGAGTCTATGAACCCGCGTCGCGAGGTTGGGATTTCATCCAAAGTAGTCGGATTTTCTCGAATATCGAGGCCGCACCAAAAGGAATTCAGGTAGTTGACGTCGATACGGGCAAACAGATTACTACCGCTGCCGCACTCTCCAAAGATGGTGGAAACACAGTACGGGTTGCCGGCCGGTCATTCGAAGTCGTCGGAATGCATGGGCCGAAAGTAACTGTGCGTCACAATTCTGACTCGATCCTCCCGCCTGAATACGACGCGAAACGGTTTCCGTATGCTTACGATGTTGGAGTCAGTTTGTCTGCGAGACTCTCCGGCGTCCCTGGCGAACTGCAAGCAATCGTAGTTAACGACAAAATATTCGTGATGACATGGCTTGGTAAAATGCAGAACACGTTTCTTGAGGCGGCCGCTAAGAAACATGGAATCCAGGCAAACGCAACTTGCTTCAGCTTGCGACTCCCGTCCACCCAGGCACCAGCGTTGCTCAACTTAATGCGGCAATTAGTGAAAATTGCGGTTAGCACTTTGGAAGTCGGCGAATTACCGCTCGAACGCGTCGTCAATATCGGCCCGTACTTCACGGAGTTTTCGATAGACGGACAAAAGGCGTGTCGGCGCGATTGGCTTGACAGAGACTTTCTTGAGCAATGGATCAGTAGAGTTGACCGAATTCAGTTTGTGGAACCGTCCGACCCCAGGGCATTAGATTTTTTGTCGCTTGCAGAAGTAATGTGATGAAGCTGGTGACGAGAATGTCGAATCATCGCGTGCGACATGAATCTCTGGCTATCGCCCGCGTCTGCGGGATAACTTGGTTTTGTCAAAGAGTACACTCGCCTGCTGGAAAGACAATTATGATGTGGCATCCTGCCGTGTCGCATCAGATTGCAGACTTCCCAATTCATGTAGAACGAATCACAGGCCCCCCACGGCATCGAGAGCGGTGACGAACTTGATCTGTCCGTCGTTGAGCATCGATAGACGGCGTCCGGACTAACGCTCAGAAACTCAGCCGCTTCTGAGACATCTGCGAGACCCTGAACTGGGTAAGTCTTGTCGATGGGCTTTGCTGCTGCAATCTCGTAGATCGCTCGCGACCGTTTGAGTTGCAGTCGATTTCTTTCGACAACGTACAGCATT
>CAIWEX010000758.1 GCA_903911795.1 uncultured Schlesneria sp. | reverse complement strand
CTTTGCCCTGTGGGCTATCTTCGTTGGGCCGGTTGCGTTGGGTGCTGACGATGATGACGACGCTCCGGAAGAGGGCGCTCAGAAAGTCCGTGTCGTCCCGCAGACTTGGACGGTTGATCAGTACATCTTCCAGGAGAACCTGGGACAAGGCCAAATCAGAAGCGGTGATGCGGCAACTGGTCGTGCCCGGATCAATTCGCGATTGAAAGCGATACTCGACGAAATCGGGCAAGTCTGCGATCTGAACGAGACTCAACAGCAAAAGCTTTCGCTCGCCGCTCGTGGCGATATTGCCCGTTTTTTTGATCGGGTCGAAGAAGTTCGCAGAAAGTCTCTTGCGGTGAAGAACGACCAGAATCGGATGAATGAAATCTGGCCGGATATCAGTTCACTTCAACAACAGCTTGCACGAGGACTGTTTGGTGATAAGTCTCTATTCGCAAAAACTCTCCGCAAAACTCTGACCGCGGAACAGCAGGCCAAATATCAGGCGATTTTGCTCGATCGGCGGCGGACTGGTTACAAGGTAGCGATCGAAGCGACGCTGCCCAAGCTCGGAAACGGGATCGACCTGAGTCGTGAGCAAATCGAAGCCTTGCAGAAGCTTCTCCTGGAAGAGACGCAGCCGCCGCTTCTATTTGGGCAGCATGACCGAAATGTCGTCATGTTCAGATTGAGCCAGCTTCCCGCTGCAAAGCTGAAGGACGTGCTGAGCAAGACCCAGCTAAAAAAACTTCAATCACTACTGCTTCAGGTCAGCGGACACGAGGACACGCTCGTCCAGAATGGCGTCATTGAGGAGCCGAAGCCCACTGCTCCAGTCATTGTCCGAAGTGTGCGCACGGTCGTTGACGCTCCCGTTACCGCACCGGCTGTCACCGCACCGTCGGATGCCGTGAAGCCAGAATAACCGGCCCTGCGATTACTTCATGCTCAAGTAAACGAATGTCTTGCCGTCGCGGGACCAGCAGACGCAGATGTTGTTGCGGTCCAGCGGCTGTTTCGGGTAGCGGAACGACGGCTTCATTCCGTCTGGATCAATTTCAAAGATCTGGGTTCGCGGCGATCCTTCGGGACATCGAGCAAACATCAGGCGCCTGCCGCCTGGGAGCCATGAGAAGTCCGAGCTGACATCCTTGCCATCGCACAGGACTCGCAGGTTTGGATCCCCGTCCGTCGCATTCACGATGCCGACATCGACGGCTCCATTAGCGCGATGCCCTTTGAAACAGATTTGTTTGGAGTCGGGAGACCATGCGAAGTTATGCTCGATGTAACGGTAGGGGCTTTGGCCGACGGGAAAGACCGGCCGTTTGTCGTCGGTGTCGACGTCGTGGATGACGAAGTTGTTGCTCCCTGTGACATACGCCGTCTGCTTCCCATCAGGCGAAAATTCGATGGCCCAGCCGCGCGGGTCGATCAATTTTTCGTCTGCATCCCCTTCAAAGTTGCGAACGAACACGCCTCGGCCGTAGCGGGAATAGGCGATCTTCTTGCCGTCGGCAGACCACTGCGGAATGCAACCGATTCCCAAATCACGGACCTCATCCGTCTCGACGCTGGCAATCAGCAGGTGAGCGGCAGTACTGAGTTGAGCTCGCTTCCAACCATCGACGGCGACCCATTTGCCGTCGGGTGAAATCTCTGGCGAGTAAATGTTCGGGTAGTCCGGGATCACGATCTTGATGGTCTTGCCATCGGCCGACTGAACGTGGATTTCGTTCGGAGGAACGTGAGTCGTTATGAAAGGGTATTCTTCGAGCGACAACGACTGGTCCTGATTCACATCCAGCCGCCGGAAATACTCAGCGCTGAGCGCTGCCAATTCTATACCCGGACGGAAACGGAACTCTTCGGGTTGCAGCTTGCCGTCGTCATCCTCATCCACGGCTTTGTGCCACACCGCCAGCAGGTTCACGTGCGGGACCAGCAGGAATTCGCGCAACGAATACAGACCATCGTGATCGTCATCAAAGCCGTCGAGCCAGTTGACCCCGACCGGTCCCCAGCCGACTGGCAGGCCGTCCACCTCTTTGCGAGACAATCGTCCATCGAAATCGAGATCCATCTGAAGGAACTGATGGACTGGATCCGTGCGATGCCCACTGGTGGCGAACTCTGCGAAGCCAAACAGTTCACTGCCCGGCTTGTTGATTGTTGGAAACCACTTTTCTGCCACTTCGGGCGATCCGCCGAGAGCCTTGATGTAGACCTCACGCCGGACCTTGCCATTGGCGTCGGGGTCCATGCCGTAAAACATTCTCAAATCGACGACCCGCGCCGTGTGGTCCCGTACGAGTTCGCCGCTCGGAAGTCGCACTCCATACGCGATATCCAATACGCGAGCCGCTTCATTGAGTGAGACTTGTCCGTCGCGATTCAAATCCCAATTGGCAAACCCCGTCGACTCCAGTCCAGGAACCAGCGACGGAATCTCGGCCGACTTGAACTCGTCAGGAGCCAGCAAGTCATCGCCGCTCAGATCCCAGCCCTTCCAATCCCTGGCCAATCGAGTCCGTTTCGTTTCCGAAAGAACAACCACCGGATCGGCCAGCGTGCCTCGCTGAGCATCGGGCTGCCCAATGGGAACGGTCACGAATTCGGCCAGGCTGATCCGACAATCGCCATCCATGTCGAACATCTTGAATTCGCGAAGCAGTACGCGCATCTCCCGCCCTGCCCGCTTCAGGTACTCGGCTTCGGTGAGCGATCCGTCCTGATCGACATCACACACCGCGAACTCCGCGCTGAGTGGATTTTCGGCCAATGAGACCACAACTGCCGAATCCGTTGCAGCCGTTTGAGCCTGACAGAGAGACGCGCTAACCGCGCTGATCATCAGCACGACTACGACGCCCAGAACGATGCGTTTAGAAAGGTTATCAAACAGACTGTTCGCAGATTGATATGTCGAAAACATGAAACTTTTCCCATGATCATTGAACTGCAGTCGAGCGTTCAGAAAAGATCCCAACGAAACTCAACGACTGTTGTCGCGCGAATTTCAAAAGCGACTGGTGATTCGCTACGATATCAACGTCCCAACGAAAACGCTCGTCGTGGAAACCTATCGCGTGGCTCCGGTGCAGCCAGTGGCGACGGGAGCATGCGAAATGTCGACCGAAACACAACGCATCCAAACGCCTGATCAATAGGACGCGAGATGCTTTGTCGGGCTGGCATTGGCGATGGACTCGAGGCTTTTGCCCGTTACTACCTCGCAGTTATACTTGCCATGTTGACGGCCGCGCAGTGTTGACGGAGTTGGGCATACGCCGGTATCCGTTTTAAGCGTTGATTTCAGAAGTTACCTCTCCTATGACTTTCCGCCATGTTTGACGCACTCAAGAGACTTTTCACTGGCAAGAAGCCCTCGACGCAGGGGCAACAGCAACAGCTTGAAACGTGTCCAGACTGCGGAGTCCGAGACGGCGAACTTCATGATTTCTTCTGTACCAAGGAACGTTGCCCGTTCTGCCATGGACAGCTCGCGTCGTGCGAATGTATCGGCGCCATTTTGAAGCTTTCAGAACCTGAACAACAGGCTCTGGATGAATACATTGACGATTCTGTTCCGCCACTTTCCGACATCATGCAGCGGTGGCGAGATGTGCTAGTCGAGCAGGGCAGAGTTCCCTTTGAGGCCATTCCTGATGACCCGATCCGCGCAGCATACCGCGGCGATGTGGAGGCGGTCCGGCGGTTTATCAATGATGGATTTTCACCAAACGCCGGAAACGACATCGGATATACGGCTCTCATGGGAGCTGCACGAGGTGAAAGGCTGGATGTGATTCGATTACTCCTTTCGCATGGCGGAAAGGCAGAACTTGCCGATCAACGAGGATGCACAGCCTTGCATTGCGTCGTGGCACAACCAGTGAACGATGCTTCAACGCAAGTGGCCTGTCTGCGTGCGTTGCTCGATGCGGGTGCAGACCCGAATGCACGCAGCGAGGAGGGAATTACCCCGCTTATGAACGCTGCCTGGTTTGGTTGCCGCGACTCCGTGCGAGAACTCCTGAAATGCGGCGCGGATCCACGGCTGTGTGACAGCAAAGGGAGAAATGCAGGGGACCTCGCATCCGAACAAGGACACAAAGATCTTGAGGATCTCCTGAAAAGAAGACAGGCGACGATCCCGGCTCAGGCCTTTGACACCGGGGTCTACAGGGGTCTGCACCCCAATATTACGCCTGCACTCGCGTCCCTTCAGGCGAAAGCCAGATATCTCCCCACGCCTATTTCTTCTTCCTAACCGGAAAAGTCACCGAAATCCTCAAGGTCTACGCCCGGGATATCCGATGATTTCGATAGGCCGTCCCTGCGGGCAGGCCTGCGCTGCCCATTTGGTGGCGAAAAAGTGGCCGTTTTTTGGCGTAAGTCCCATGAACATCAAGAAAATCGCACTACTGGGTGGAGTCGGTCTGGCATCGGCAGCCGCTGGTGTTGCCATTCCTCAGATGATGAAGGGACAAAGTCACGAAGGGGCGGAAGCTCCCAAAACGGACGCTGGACACGATGCGGGCCACGATAAGAAGAAAGAAAAGAAAAAGGACGATCACGCTGCAGGCGGACATGGCGCGACGGATGCTCACGGCAAGCCGATCGAAGCCAAGGCCCCCGTCGATGGACCGACCTTCGTTCCCTTCGGACGGACGGTCGTCAATCTGAATGATCCGACTTTGACTCGATACCTCTCGCTGGAAGTGACGCTGCAAGCTGACGGGGCTGACGAAGAGGATGTGAAGACTGCCATGGGGTCGCGGAAGCCGATTCTGCAGACTTGGCTCACCAGTCACCTCGCGGATAAGACCTTGGAAGACATTCGCGGCAAGGTGGGTGTCAATCGCTTACGCCGTGAAATTCAAGACAACTTCAATCAACTGCTGTTCACAGACGGCAAGGAACGAATTCAGGACATCCTGTTTGAAGAATTCCACGTGCAATGACCATCACCGCTCACGACTTTACTCGGCCCGCCGGATTGGCCCCCGAACTGCGAACCAGACTGGCTCGCTGGCTGGGACGGTCCAATACCCTGCTGGGTGAATTGTTCGGTGCGATGTCCGTCAGTGCAGAGTTTAAGTACGAAGATTCGTCGACTGTCTCTCCCACCGAATCGCTGGCGAAGTGGAGCGACAAATCACTCGGATATGGAACGCGTCTCGTCGGACACGATTCGGTCTCGCTGATTGCTCTCCCCAATCCCCTGCTGCAGGATCTGGTCGGAGGATTGATCGGCGAACAGTTGAAGGGACTGCCACCAGAACGAGATCTCACTCCCGCCGAATCATCTGTCGCAGAATTCGTCGTCGACACGATTCTGAAGAGCCTGAATGAATCGTGGCAGGACGACCACGGCATCGAATTGAAACCCGGCGACCCTGAGCCGAATCTGCGTCGTACCAAATTGTTCCGCCCGTCGGAGCCAATTGTTGTCTGTCGTTCCACGGTTAGGACGTCACTCGGCGATTCGCATTGGTCCTGGATGATGACCAATGAGTACCTCTCAGCCTTGTTCAACCTGCCGGTGCGATCGACGAAACCAGCAGGTGAAGTCAGCCGAAAGAAGCTCGAACAGTCGATCCTCGAGATGCAGACCGAAATTGAAGTTCGGCTGGGCGGAGTTCAACTGACTGGCCCGCAACTGGCGCGATTACGAGTTGGCGATGTTGTCGTTCTCGATCAGCGAGTCAGCGAACCATTACAGGCTTCCGTCCGTGGCGAACCGAAGTTCCTGGGCTGGGCTGGGCGAGTCGGAAACCGACAGGCTTTTGAAGTGGAATCCGTGATTGAACCCCGACACCATCCCATCCCGGACGCAGCCTGACATCGCTTAATGCTGATCGCTGACAGCAGACTGCTGGCGGCATTGAAGAAAGGATTCGAAATGACGGAAGCACTCGATGCCGTGATGGCGACCGTGGAGCACGAGTTGAATCGCGACAAGGAATCGGCCGCAGAAGTCGCGGCTCGCGCTCCCGCATTTTCCAATATGACGCCCGGTAAGACATCGCCAACCAAGTCGCTGGATCACCTTTACGGCGTGCGACTCGACGCCGAAGCGGTTCTCGGTCGGGCCGACTTTTCGGTTGAAGACATGTTGAAGCTGGATATCGGTTCGGTTGTCACGCTTGATCGACAGGTTTCCGAACCCGTCGATTTGATCGTGCAAAATGTCAGGGTGGCTCGGGGTGAAGTGGTGGTTGTCAACGACCAGTTCGCCATTCGCATTACAGAAATCACGGATACGTCCGGTTCAGGTGGTTGAACGCAACCACGAACACCAGCCAGGGAAGGCGGTGTCCGATGAGAGTTCTTGGGCTATTGCTGATCATCATCGCCGCATCATGGATGCGACCGGCGGATGTGCGCGCCGCTGATCCACCCGCCGCAGCCAAGTCGACGGGCGCGACATCCAAGGAAGCAGAGTCCGAAAATCTGTCGTACTCGCCGCAATGGCCTGAACCACCGAACACTGGTGCAATGCTCTTGCGACTCACATTGGGAACGGTCTTCGTTCTCGTGCTGTGCGTCGGATCACTTTATCTGGGCAAGCCCTGGCTCATGAAGCTGCAGGGAAACGTTGCCATCAATCAGGCAATGCAGATTGAAGGAAGCGTCACTCTTGGCAACCGCGCCGTATTGTATCTGGTCAAGATCGGCGATACGCAAATGGTTGCCGGAACCGATGCCACGGGTCTGAAATCGCTGATCGCACTGCCAGCCTCATTCAAAGAGGTTCTTGACGAGCAGGTACCGACAGAAGAGCCGGTTGCCACGGCACCTCCCCAGGACTTCGAATTGCGGGTTCGCGCCGCCGCAGCCAGCTAGGAGGTACCCCATGAATAATTTCGAACAACTGGCGGAACGATTCGGTGAATCGGGATTCGTTCAGAGTCTTTCGCCGCCGCTGCAGATGGCGATTTTCCTGGGCAGCCTGGTCCTGCTGCCGGCGGCACTGTCGTGCCTGACCTGCTTCACTCGCATCACGATCGTGCTGTCGTTTGTGCGGCGAGGCCTGTCGACACAGGAAATCCCTCCGAACAGCGTGTTGATTGGCCTGGCCCTGTTTCTAACCGTGTTCATCATGGAACCGACACTGACTCGGTTAAACACTGAAGCGGTGCTGCCGTACATGAATCAGAAGATCACGGGAGTCGAAGCCTTTCGGAAAGGAGCAGCGATTCATAAGGAATTCATGCTGCGACAAACTCGTAAACATGACCTGGCGCTCTTCATTCACATGGCCAAGACAAAGGTTTCCACGGCCGAAGAAACACCCATTACCGTGCTGATCCCGGCGTTCATCATCAGTGAATTGAAGACGGCGTTCTTTATGGGCTTCTGCATCTATGTCCCATTCCTGCTCGTCGACATCGTCGTTGCCACGGTGTTGATGTCCATGGGGATGATGATGATGCCTCCTGTCATCGTTTCCACTCCGTTCAAGGTGCTGCTGTTCGTTCTCGCGGACGGCTGGCATCTGGTGGCCTTGTCACTCAATCAAAGTTTTGGATAGAGGAGACTGCCATGAACGAACTGGACGCTGTTTCGCTGGGTCGTGAATTTTTCTATCACGCGGTGCTGCTGACCGCGCCGGCACTGGCGATCAGCCTGATCGTGGGACTGGCGATCAGCATTTTCCAGGCGGTAACGAACATTCAAGAGCAGACGCTCAGTTTCGCACCACGCATCCTGGCATTGGCAGGACTGTTCATTGTTTCGATGCCGTGGATGTTGCAGATGTCGATCTTTTTCATGGTCCAGATGTTTTCGCGCGCGGCGCAGATTGGACACTGAATGGACGGTCTGCTCGAAACATGGGTGATGACGTTCGGCCTGATCCTGGCGCGGGTCTCGGCATTTGTCGCGACCATTCCGTACCTGGGAGGACGTTTCGTCCCACGAACCGTTAAGGCGGGGACGGCCCTGGCGTTGACATGTTTCTGGTTCGGAGAATCGCAGGCGACTTCGGCCAACGTCGTGATTGCGATGAATGATCAACCATGGCTGGCATTCGGATTGGCCATTGCCCGGGAATCGATCATTGGATGTGCCCTGGGCTATGCGTTTGGCCTGTTCCTGGTCCCCTTTCGCACGGCAGGTGAGTACTTGAGTCAGGAAATGGGACTGACATTGGGAACGATCACCGATCCATCGCGACCTCAAATGACGACTGTCATGGGCGAAGTCTTCGAGATGCTCGGCGTCGTCGTTTTCTTCGCTCAGAACGTGCATCACGTATTTCTTGCTGCGCTCCATGCGTCATTCGCAAGGCAGCCGATCGGCGGGTCGATTCTTGCTGTTCCTGTCGCTTTGCAGATGCAGGCCATGTCATCCGCCACCGAATGGGGACTGATGCTAGTCGCGCCGATCGCCTGCTGTTTGTTTATCACGTCGCTGGTGCTGGGGGTGATGTCACGCATTGCACCTCAACTGAACCTGATGTCCATTGGTTTTTCGTTGCGCATCTTCATCGGCCTGGTGGCGACGTTGATGCTCTGGCCAGAAATTGCCCCCCAAATGAGTCATGTGCTACTCCGCTTCTCCAGTCTCCTGAACGGTCAATAACGCAATGTCCGAAGAGGGCTTTGACAAGTCAGAGTTACCAACACAGCGTCGGCGCGATGAAGCGCGGGCGCGGGGACAGTTTGCGTACAGCCACGAATTGATCAATGGACTATTGCTGCTGGCCGGGACCGTCGGAATCTGGTGGAGCGGTTCGAATCTGGCTGCGGGTTTGAGTCAGGAAATCCAGTCGCATCTGCGACGACCGCGAGTTGAACTGACGATTGATGATGTCCCCGCCATCTTTACCGGGTTGATGAATCGCGGGCTGGAACTGACGGGTGGGCTACTCGCCTCTGTCTTCGCCGTCGGCCTGGCTGCAAATCTGGCTCAAGCGGGGTTTCACATCAACACCGAATCGCTTGGACCCAAGTGGGAAAAGATCAACCCGGCCGAGAACTGGGGCAAGATCGTTTCGACCGAAGGGCTATTACGCGGTGGAATGGCCGTCGCCAAAGTGGGATTGCTTGGTACAGCGATCTGGTGGGTTCTGAGTGACCGTGGAACACAGATCGCCCTGATGGGGAGTGGCCTGTTGTCTCAGGCTGTTTCGATCGGCTGGGGAATCGCGATGGAACTCTGTATCGCTGCCGCGGCCGTTTTTGTGGTGATCGGTGCGATCGATTACGGCTACCAGTGGTATCGCAACGAGCAATCGATGCGAATGTCTCGCGAAGAAATGAAACGTGAACGTAAAGACGACGAAGGGGACCCGAACATCGTGGCTCGTCGCCGTCAGCGGGCTCGCGAGCTTGTGACGCAACGTCGCATGCTGCAAGACGTGCAGAAGGCAACGCTGGTCATTACGAATCCGACCCACATTGCTGTTGCCTTGAGATACGAACGCGGGGTCACGGGAGCGCCGGTGGTCATCGCAAAAGGACGAGACCAGTTTGCCCTGCAGATTGCGGC
This sequence comes from uncultured Schlesneria sp., assembly GCA_903911795.1. GTDB lineage: Bacteria > Planctomycetota > Planctomycetia > Planctomycetales > Planctomycetaceae > Schlesneria. Next base: position 3,806 of record CAIWEX010000758.1, on the reverse strand, counting down.
GAAGGCCAGGCGGTATGGGATACCGGTCGTCGAGCGAAAACCGGTGGCTCGGGCACTGTTCAAGATGGTCAAGGTTGGGAAAGAGATTCCGCAGTCATTGTATGTCGCGGTCAGTGAAGTGCTGAGCTATGTGTATCGATTGCGAGGTGTGAGTGCGTAAAAGAAGAAGAGGAGACCTTTCGGTCGGCGTTTCGGCGGGGTCAGGAGACCCGCGCCGATCGCGTGGCGCATCATCCTGAATGCGAATGAATCCCGATGTTGACTGAACCGGACGCTAGCGCGTTCCGGCTGATGGGTTTGGATTGTCAGACGGTTTGATGACGGCGAAGCAAAAGAAAAGACGAAGAGGAGACCTTCGGTCGGTGTTTCGGCGGGGTCGGGAGACCCGCGCCGATCGCGTCAGACCCGTGGTTAACGTGTCAAAGTTGATTATCGAAGAGGCTTGAGGGGACTCCCCTCATTAAGGTGTTCAAATGTCGACTGGGGTGGCAAAACCTCTGATTCTGAATCCACGCAGCGAGCTGATTTTTCCGCTGGCTGTGATGGCGGTTCTCGTCGTTTTGATCGTGCCGCTGCCGACCGCGCTGCTGGATGTGCTGCTCACGTTGAATCTTGGGATCACGATACTACTGCTGCTGGTGACGTTGAGTGTCGCGCAGCCGCTGGAATTGTCCGTGTTTCCCTCGGCGCTGTTGCTCCTCACACTGGGACGCTTGTCGCTCAACGTGGCGACGACACGGTTGATCCTGTTGCAGGCCGATGCGGGCCAGATCGTGGAAACGTTCGGCAACTTCGTTGTCGGCGGGAACCTGGTTGTTGGTCTGGTTGTCTTCCTGATCCTCGTCATCATTCAATTCGTCGTAATCACCAAAGGGGCCACGCGTATTTCGGAAGTCGGGGCCAGGTTCGTCCTGGACGCGATGCCCGGCAAGCAGATGGCGATCGACGCGGATCTGAATGCCGGCGCGATCAACGATGCTGAAGCCAAGCGCCGTCGTGCTCATTTGCTGCAGGAAGCGGAATTCTACGGGGCGATGGACGGGGCCAGCAAATTCGTCCGCGGCGATGCCGTGGCAGGGATGGTCATTACCGGGATCAACCTGCTCGGCGGAATCATCATCGGGCTGATGAACGGTATGCCCGTGATGCGTGCCATTCAAACTTATTCTATCCTGTCCGTGGGTGACGGTCTGGTCTCGCAAATCCCAGCACTGATCATCGCGACTTCTGCCGGTATGCTGGTAACAAAATCAGCCAACTCGATGGGGCTGGGAACGGAAATCACGTGGCAGTTCTTCTCCAAGGCGCGACCGATGCAGATCGGTGCGGGGCTGCTGCTGCTGCTGGCCGTCACACCCGGAATGCCCATGCTTCCGTTTATTGTGATGTCGGCCGTCCTCTGGTACGGAGCAAGACAGTTGACATTGGCAGCAGCAAATCCACCTGCCAATACGGAACCAGAACGCCCAATCGTGCCACTCTCCCCGATGGAAGAACACCTCGCAGAATTCCTGGAGACCGACCGAGCCTGCATTGAGATCGGCAGGCAACTGATTCCAATGGTCGATCCGAAGCGAGACCTGGGACTGTTGCAGCGGATTGCGACCGTTCGTAAAGACCTGGCGAAGCGATGTGGCTTGTGGATTCCGCTCGTTCGAGTCCGTGACAGCAATCAGATGAAGGACCAGGAATACCGGATTCTCGTCGGTGGACAGGAAGTCGGACGCGGCAGTCTGATGCTCAATCACGTTCTGGCGATCGATCCCTCAGGATCGCGGATCCCGTTCCCCGGGACAGAAACAAAAGACCCGGCATTTGGTCTCCCCGCAAAATGGATTCGAGAAAACGATCGGTCACAGGCTGAGCTGACCGGATGTACTGTCGTCGATGCACCGGGTGTCATCACGACTCACTTGAGGGAAGTCCTGCGTCGACATGCCGGAGAATTGTTGAGCCGAGAAGATCTGGCGAAGCTGATCGACAAGGCGCGAGAGACATCAGCCGCCGTCATTGATGAACTGATCCCGAACATGTTGTCGATGGGAACAGTCCATCGCGTGCTGATGCTGCTGCTGGACGAACGAGTCCCAATTACAAATCTGACGCGTATTCTTGAAAGCCTCGCCCACAACGCTCAGTCTACAAAGGATCCGGCAGAGCTGGCCGAGAAGGCCAGAATCTATCTGTCTCGCGCCATTTGCGATCCATTTGTGGACGAGCAGGGAAAGATCCACGGCATCTTGTTTGACCAGGCCCTGGAGATGGAACTGCGCCGTGTCCAGCAGGACAAGAAGCTGGCAATCAGTCCTGAAGCACTGGAAGCGTTGATCATCCGACTGGCCAACGTCCTGCGTGATGCCGGACAGAAGGGGATCGAAGTCGCACTGCTGGTGGATTCTCAACTGCGCCGCCCTGTACGCCAACTGCTGCAACGCGGTTTGGCTGACCTGACGGTAATCGCCTTCACGGAAGTGCCGAATGAATTGATGCTGGAAGCGGCTGCGATTATCCGAAAGGACGAAATCTATGCCCCACGCACAGGACAGGTGGACGCGAAGCCATAAATCACACTAAGCGAAATGCAGCCCGGCTCACGACGGGTACACAACTATTATTCGGGCAAGTAGCGCGATGAAGTTTGCTCCGTCTGAATTGATCAGTCTCAAGCAGCGATCCTATCGTCACGGTCTGTCGCTGTTTCTACTCGATGCCTGTGGCTACGCTTTGGCGATTTCGGGAACGATTGCAGCACCACATCTACGCCAGAGGATTGCCTGCAGCATCGTCGCCGGATTCTGGATCTCAGGGTTGGTCACGGTTGCGCATGATGCGTGTCATCAGTCGTTGACGCCCAGTCGCCGGCTGAATCGCCTGCTGGGTACGCTCGCTTTTCTTCCCGCACTTCATGCCTACAGCCTTTGGCAATATGGGCACAATCATGTGCATCATCTGCACACCAATCGCCGCGGATACGACTATGTCTGGGAACCGCTTTCGCTGGGTGAGTTTCAATCCCTGTCGTGGTTTGCACAACTGCGGTATCGCTTCTTCCGAACGTTCATTGGACATTTTTTCTATTACGGCTATGAGGTCTGGTGGAAACGCCGCTTCTTTCCCAGACGCCAATCTGTAGACCGAATGAAATCCAGATATTGGGTCGACTTTCTACTTGTTGTCGCGTGGCTGATGACATTATCGCTGGTCGTAGTCAACACTCGATCATGGGTCATCGGGGCCTCGATCGACGACCCAACCGCCGCCTGCACACCGATCCTCCTGGGAGTTGTCGTACCGTTTGTGGTGTGCAGCATGCTCAGTTCATTCTCGGAGTTTCTGCACCACACTCACCCACGTGTTCATTGGTTTAATGAACCGCCACAGGGGGACTGGACGATGCGACAGGTGCAAACTTCCGTGCATTGCCAATTCCCCGCATTCATGGATCGATCCATGCACTGGATCATGGACCACACGGCTCATCACATCCAGCCATCGATTCCGTCCTATCATCTGCTGGAAGCTCAAAAGAAAGTCGAGTCGCAACAGGCGAGCGAAGTCATCATGTACCGCTGGAGCCTGCGCGCCATGCTCGAGATCTTGCGATGCTGTAAACTGTACGACTGCGCAGCGGGTTGCTGGACCGATTACTCTGGAAAGCCAACATCGGATTCTCGATTCCAAGTCACCTTGGAAACCTCCAATGATGCTTCGGCTCGGGCAGCTTAGTGCGGGTCGCACTTCCGTGTCGCGTCGAAACATGGGTTAGACGCTGCAGTTTGATGCCCGCGGGACGCCACATCTAAACG
>CAIWEX010000757.1 GCA_903911795.1 uncultured Schlesneria sp. | reverse complement strand
CGACTGTGACAGTTTCGACATACGATGCCTATGGGAACTTCGCCTCCAACTACAGCGGTACGGTTCACCTGACCAGCAGTGACGTTCAGGCTGGCCTTCCAGCGGATTACACATTCACTGCAGACGATGCAGGGACTCACACGTTCACGGTGACGTTGAAGACCGCGGGGGCTCAAAGCGTCACAGCGACGGACACACTGATTTCCACCGCCAGGGCGACATCAAACCTGATTGCGGTCACTGCAGTTGACGCCGCCTCGCTGACCGTCACCGGTGGAGGAGGATTTGTCGGCTCCGTGAATGCAGTGACTATCACGGCCCGCGACATCTATGGAAATATCGCAACCAGTTACAACGGAATCGTCCACCTTTCGGCATCCGACGCGGGTTCCACAACATCTGCTGATGCGGCACTGGTCAATGGAGTGGGAACGTTTACCGTCACTCCGACAACGATGGGCTCGCAGACATTGACCGCCAGCGATGTCGCTACCGGCGCAATCCTTGGCAGTGAGACGATCAATGTCACGCCAGGCTGGGGGGCTCGCTTCGTAGTTGATCCGCTTCCACCCACGACGGCAGCCGGGCAAACTCAGACCACCAAATTGACTGTGTATGATGCCTACGGAAATGTCTCGACTGTCTACACAGGCTGGGTCGCGATCACGTCAACCGACGCTCGTGCCACCAACTACGTCTACTTCAGTGCCGCCGATGCCGGGGTCAAGAATATCCCTGTGACACTCTACACGGCAGGTGTTCAAGCCGTCACGATTTCGGATCTTTACAACCCTGGTGTGACCTTTACACAGTCGGGAATCACGGTGACCCCGGGTGCAGTCGCATCAATCTCTGTGACACCGCTGCATAGCACAGTCGCTGGCGTTGCTCAAAGCTTCACAGTGACCGCACGAGACATCTACGGAAACGTCGCGACGGGCTACGTGGGAACAGTGACGTTCGCCACGACTGATACACAGGCGGTTCTGCCAGCCACGTACACATTCACGGCGGCCGACGCTGGAAGCCACACCTTTGAAGCGACATTCAAGTCTGCCGGGGGACAGGATATCACTGTCGCCGACACGACCACGACTGTGATTCCACAGTACTATCAGATCAACACGATGTCGTACTATCAGCACGACTTCTTCGTCACCGCTGCTGACTTCAGTACATTTACAGTCAAGGCGGCCTCCACTTCGAATACGACGGCAGGTGCGGTCTTCAATCTGACAGTCGAACCAACGGATGCCTACGGCAATGTGATCACCAATTACACCGGAACAGTGACCATCACCAGCACTGACAAGCAGGCATCATTGCCGTCGAGCCACACGTTTACCGCTGGTGACGGAGGTTCATTCACCTTTGGTGCAGCCCTGAGAACGGCGGGTTCGCAATCGATCACGTTTACCGATACGGCCACTGGAGTCACCACCAGCCTGGCAGCGATCAACGTCAAAGCTGCAGCCGCAAGCAAGTTTACGATCAGTACCGCCACCGCTGCGACCGCAGGGACGGCTCAGAATGTGACCGTGACCGTCACGGATGCCTACGGCAACGTCGTGACAAATTACACGGGTACGGTGCAGCTCAGCAGCAGCGATCTGCAGGCCGTTCTTCCTGCCGGCTACAAGTTCACCGCCAAAGACAGCGGTGTCCAAACCTTCAGTGTCACCTTGAAGTCGGCAGGGACTCAGTCACTGACGGCGACAGATACTCTGACGGCAGGGATGACCTCAACAGTCTCGGGAATCGTCGTAACTCCATCCGTGGCTGCGGTGACATCCTTCAGCGTGACTGGATACACAGCCACGACCGCCGGAACTGCCAAAACGTTTGTCGTTACGGCTAAGGATGCTCAAGGGAATGTCGTCACGGGATATACCGGGACGGTGACATTCAGCAGCAGCGACGTGAAGGCCGGATTGCCTGCCAGCTACACGTTTACCGCAGCGGATAACGGAGTTCACACGTTCACAGCAACACTGAAGACGGCGGGGACTCAATCGATCACGGTCAAGGATGCAGCATCAGCGGCGGTGCTCGGGACCCAGTCGGGAATCGTTGTCAGTGCTGGCGTAGCAACCCAGTTGGCGATCTCGGCCCCGACGACGGCCGTGATCTCAACCAGCGTCAATATCACGGTGACGGTCTATGACGCCTATGGCAACATTGCAACCGGCTATCGTGGCAAGGTGACACTGACCAGCACCGATCCAAAGGGTGGCAGCCCCAGCTATTCGTTCAGTGCGAATGACGCGGGTGTTCATGTCTTCAGCTTCAAGTTTGGCACCCTGGGTGCACAGACGCTGACGGTGACGGATAACTCGACTCCGTCACTGACTGTGAAGTCCCTGTTCAGCATCGTGGCGAAGTAAGTTCACAACGAAGGTTCGTCCATCAGTCGTTACGTGCTGGCCTACGGTTGAAACCGGACGCTAGCGCGTTCCGGCTGATGGCTCTGTGTGGATCGAACCTCTGTACAGATTTTTCACCACATCTTTCAGTTCGCAACACTTCTTTTGTTTTTCTCGTAGTGCAGAGGCTCGAATCCACCGAGGTAACCTCGGTGGAGTGCACGAACGAAACAACGACACCTCGGCCGCAAATCAACTACAACATGTCACTTCATTCGCTCCTGCTGTCACTCGCCTCACCCTTTCCGGCTCTCCGGTTATGGACACTGCGAGACATGGCAGAGCGGATTATCACGAAGTCCGAGACTCTCGTCGGACTGTCCGACAGCGAATTGACCATCGCCGCTCGAAAGATTCGCTGGAAAGCTCAAACAGGAACACCACTTCGCGTTCTGGTTCCCGATGCCTTTGCCCTGGTCCGCGAGACATCGCGACGAGTCCTCGGGATGAGTCACTTTCCCGTACAGATCATCGGGGGAATCGCCCTGCTGTCCGGTCAGATCGCACAGATGCAGACAGGCGAAGGGAAGACACTGACCGCAGCCCTGCCAACATTCCTGCATGCCCTGACCGGTAAAGGATGCCATGTAGTGACTTCCAACGACTACCTGGCCGCCCGCGACATTCAATTACTGGGGCCCCTCTACGAACGACTGGGGCTGACTGTCGGACATGTTTCGCCAACGTCGACTCCGGATCAACGTCGCCACGCGTATGCTCAGGACATCACCTACGGTACTGCCCAGGAAATGGGTTTCGATTTCTTACGAGATCGTCTGCAGCGACCGGCAGGATTCTGTTCCATGCCTGACCACAGTCAGGAACTTCCCACGGGTTGCGTTCAGCGCGGGCACCATTTTGCACTGGTTGATGAAGCAGACAGTATTCTGATTGACGAAGGGAAAACCCCGTTGATTATTGGGCTCGTCGATCCCAACGATTCTGCCAAGGTCTTTCTGTTTCGCTGGAGCAAGCAGGTGATTCGCAGCCTGCAGAGTGATATCGATTTCATCTATGAGCCGCGGCATCGTCACGCCGAACTGACGACAGCGGGATGCCGCAAAATTCTGCTGCAGTCAAAATCGACGATGCTGGCATCGATCAATACGGACCGGATCTATCAGGCTGTCGAACACGCGCTGACCGCTCAATTTGGATTTCTGCGAGACCGTGACTATGTCGTCGTGAAGGACGAAGTGCAAATCGTCGATGAATCGACCGGCCGGATCATGGAGGGTCGCAAGTGGGAACAGGGACTGCATCAATCTGTCGAAGCGAAGGAACGCCTGCCAATCACACCCGCCACCGGTGAAGCTGCTCGCATCACCATGCAAAGTTTCTTCCGTCTGTATACGCATGTCGCAGGTATGACGGGTACCGCACTCCCCGCCCGACGCGAACTGAAACATGTTTACAACCGCAATGTGATTGTCATCCCCACAAATCGTCCGTGCCTGCGCCGCAACCTGCCGACACGGATTTTCGCAACGATGCAGGCCAAGCGACTGGCCGTCATTGAAGAAATCGTCACACGCAACGCCACGGGTCAACCACTGCTTGTCGGAACGCCTTCGGTCGCGGCCTCGGTGGCGTTGGGAAACTTGATGCGTCAGCGAGGGCTCAAGTTTCAACTTCTGAATGCCTATGAGCATGAGCGTGAAGCGGAACTGATCCGCCGCGCCGGGCAATTGGGCATGATTACCATCGCCACCAATATGGCAGGACGCGGAACGGATATTCATATTGCTCAAGAAGCTCGCGCGGTGGGTGGCCTGCACGTCATCGCGACAGAGATGCATTCGTCGATTCGGATTGATCGACAATTGATCGGACGAGCAGCCCGGCAGGGTGATCCCGGCTCCTGTCAGTTCTGGCTTTCTCTCGAAGACGAACTGCTGAATGTTCTCGACCCGAATGTCCTCGCCAGACGGCAACAGCAGGCGCGACCTGCAAAAAGCGGTGAAGTTTCCGCTCGCGTCTGGCTGCCATTCTTTCAGCGAACTCAGCGACAGATCGAGAAGTCGCAGGCGAAGCAACGACGCGAATTACTGAATCGCGAAACTCAACGGATTACGGCTTACAGCCAGATGGGATTGGATCCATGCCTCGAACTGACGGAGACTTAACCATGAACGAAGCCCCTCCGTTATCGCGTCCCACCGAATCACCTCAGCAACTGGTGACTCGCATGGCACGTGAAGTGGAAATGCTTGCCGTTAGCGGCATTGCCCCAGACGAATTCCTGCCCCAGTTTCTGCTGCGAGTTGTCACCGCAGTCGGTGCCCCGGCTGGAGCGATCTGGCTGCTGCAGCGAGGTCAGTTGCAATTAGGATGTGGCGTCAATCTCGAGACAATTGGCCTGACAACCACGATCGCAGACCAGCCGGCCCACAAGAAACTGCTCTCTGACATCGCAGCCAACATTCAGACAAAGGCAGTCCCGACAGACGATGATCCCTTGCTGACGTTTCCTGAACGATTTCTGTTGATCATGGCGGCGGTTCAGTCGAGCGGAACCTGCCGGGCTATCATCGAAATCTTTCAGCGTCCCGATGTTCCTGAAGCCGCTCGCAGCGGATACATGGAATTCGTGGAACAGATGGCAGGGTATGCATCGCTGTATCTCGACCGCAGCCAGAAGCCGACCCTCACAGTCGCCGCAGGACTTACGGAACCGCTGGCTCGATTTGGACTGCAGTTACAACGCAGCCTGGATGTTACGGCGGTCGCCACGATTGCCGTCAACGAAGGTCGCACTCTGGTCGCGTGCGACCGTATCAGCGTGCTGATTCAGCGTGGCAAACGAATTACCGTGCAAGCCGTCAGCGGGCAGGAGTCGGTTCATCCGCGAGCGAACCTCGTGCAATCGATGGTGAATCTGTCGCGTGAAGTGATTCAGTCCGGCATTCCCGTCAAATACACGGGCTCAATGGAACTGCTGGCCCCGCAATTGGAAGAGCTACTGGCGGACTTCGTTCAGGAGAGTGGTGCACGTCTCGTCTATGTCCTGCCGCTGCGTCAGTCACTGCTATTGGAAACATCGACACCTGAAAATCATCGCCCCCAGGAACCCGGTCGAGTTTTCGGTTGCGTCGTTCTGGAGCACTTTGCCCAGAGCGAGCCGTCTGCACTATTGAATGAACGAGTGGATTGGTTTACCGCTTATGCGTCGGCCGCCCTGGATACCGCTCGCAAACATCAATCACTGTTCCTGCTGCCGCTGTGGCAATTTCTCGGGCAGATGACCGAGTGGTTACATGGCCGCAAATTGATCAAGACTCTGATGGCCCTGGCAATGCTGGGGGCTCTGCTGGCGATGTTGGCATTAGTTCGAGTCGATCACCGTATTGAGGGGCAGGGGCGTTTGATGCCCGTTGTCCGTCGAGAGATCTTTGTGCCGCTCGACGGGGAAGTTGTCGACGTGCTGGTAACGAGTGGCCAACACGTCGCCAAAGGAGACCTGCTGGTCAGACTGCGGAATAACGAGTTGCGAACGGAATTGATCGCGACGGAAAGTCAATTGCAGGAAAAGCGAAAACTCCTTTCTGCACTCCTGGCAGAACGCGATGAAGCCATTCGCCAGCAGTCCAGCGAACGGACATATCGAATCGAAGGGGACCTGGCCAGGACACGGATCGAACTTCAGGGTTTAGCTTTACAACTGGTTGTGCTGAAGGAACGCGAGGAGCTTCTGAATGTGACGGCACCGATCAGCGGAACCGTTTCCACGTTTGACGTTGAACAGAACCTGCGCCAACGACCTGTACGCCGTGGTGAAATCCTGCTGGAGGTGATCGATGCCACCGGTGCGTGGGAATTGGAACTGGATGTCGCGGAACATCGGATGGGGCATCTGCTGCGGGCTCGGCACAATTCTGACTCCGGGTTGCCGGTGGATTTTCTCCTTGTGACAGCGCCGGAACAGACTTACCACGCCACGCTGAATCAAGTCGCAACGCGGTCCGTGATCTCGTCAGAAGGGCAGCCAGTTGTGTCCGTACGAGCCGGATTGTCCGACGGAGAAGTTGTATCGCGACGCATCGGAGCAGAAGTTCGGGCCAAACTGCATTGCGGTCGCACCAGTGTCGGCTATGTCTTGTTCGGAGAACTGATCGAATTCTTGCAACGAACCCTGTGGTTTTGAGACCGGCAGGGAAGATTGAAACACAGCGGCAAAGAGAGAACAGAAATGCGCAACGGAATATATTCGAAAGACGATCTGGCTCCACGATGTGGGGCTCCACGGAAAGGAATGCTCTTGGCAATCCCAGGTCTGCTGATGATTGTCTGCGTTTCTATCGCGCGAAGTAATGAACCATCGGCAGCGAACATTCGCCTGATCAATTGTCGTATCAAGCCGGCAGGGCAGGTGACTCTGTCAGCAAATCAATCAGGCTCCATTGCCACGGTCCCGCAGGAAGGGGATCAGGTCACGACCGGCCAACGCGTCATTCAACTCGATGATGAACTCGCCAAGGCGGCACTGGCGGTCGCCGAAAAGCAGGCCGAAAACGATGCCGAGATCCGCCATGCGGTCATTTCCAGCGATGTGGCTCGACTGGAATACGAACAGGCAACAGAACTCAATAACACATCCAAGCGAGCCATCCCGACGTCAGAAGTTCGAACTCGCAAGTTGGAATACGACCGCAGCCTGCTGTTGATCGAACAGTCCAGGCACCAGCAGGAGGTCGCGGTACTGAAGCGCCACGAAGCGGCGGCCCAGCTAAAAGCCTTTTCGGTGAATGCCCCGTTCGACGGGAAAGTTGTGAAGCTGCTCAAGAAGCAGGGGGAATCGGTCCGACAGGGCGAGCCCGTACTGGAACTGGTGAATACGCGACGCGTCCGCGTCGAAGGCTTTATCGATGTCTCGTATCGAGAACGAGTCGCCGCGGGGACACGGGTCCAGGTCGAAAGCGAATTGCCTTCAGAAACTTCATCACAGTCGATTTCGTCCGGGACAATTGTGTTTGTCGATTCGGTTGTCCAGCCAGTCACGCGGCAGTTGCGAGTTTGGGCAGACGTCGACAATTCGGCGGGAACTCTGATTTCAGGGATGACGGCGACGATGACCGTGGTGACAGCGAAGCAACCTGCGGGTGAAAAACAAGCCAGCACACGGTGAGTAGTACCGGCATCGACGAATGCGGAACCACGCATTTCATGCATCACAAGGTCATACGATGATTGCTCCCGCTCCCGCACCACCGAAATCCTCAGCGGCAGTTCCCTCGTCGCAGCGGGTAATCCCATTGCGCGGCCGCACGGATTTGAAGGCGGAGGTGATGGAATTTCAGCAATCAACCTGGTGGGTCATCAAAGACCCAATCGGTCTGAAATACCACCGAGTCACCGCCGAACAGTTCTTTGTCATGAAACTTCTGGATGGCGAACGGAGTCTGAAAGAGATCCGCGATTCTTTATCCCAGGAATTTCCAGCAACGGTACTGCAGTTGTCGGATGTCCAGCAGATGATTACCAGCCTGCATCAGCGCGGGTTGCTGTGGAACGAACGCCCAGGCCAGTCAGCGTCGCTATTCCGTCAGGGACAGAAGCATCGGCGAAAAAAGTTACTCGAGACACTGCGCAATCCGCTTTCGATCCGGTTTTCGGGATGGGACCCGGACGCCGCACTGCAGCGCATGGATAAATGGCTGGGCTGGATCTTCCATCCCGCCAGCATGGCCCTTTTCAGCCTGTTCGTGGTTTCCACCTGGCTGCTGATCCTGACTCACGTCGACGAATTTCGCAGCCGTCTTCCCGAGTTTCAGCAGTTCTTCGGCTGGCACAATCTGGCGTGGCTCTGGCTGACGATGGGGGCCATCAAGGTCTTGCATGAATTTGGACATGGCTTGGCCTGTCGCCATTGCGGCAGCGAATGTCACGAGATGGGGGTGATGGTACTGGTCTTCAGCCCGACTCTGTACTGCGACGTCACGGATTCGTGGATGCTTCGCAACAAGTGGCAACGGATCGGCATTGGTGCCGCCGGAATGGGAGTTGAGATCGTCCTGTCTGCCATTGCAATCCTGGGCTGGTGGTTTACGACACCCGGGCTGCTCAATCATCTCTGTCTGAATGCATTCTTCGTCTCGACAATTACCACGGTGATTTTCAATGCCAATCCACTTTTGAAGTATGATGGCTATTACATGCTTAGTGATCTGGTCGGAATTCCCAATCTGCGGGAACGAGCCAACGCGGTCCTGCAGGATGGGATTGCGATGGCTCTGGGAGTCACCCGACCGCGCGACCCGATGAATCAGCAAGGTTCCACTTTCTGGCTGGCAGTGTATGCCATTGCAGCAACCGTCAACGGTTGGATCCTGCTGGGAACAATCCTGGTCTTTCTATGCAGCATGCTGAAGCCATACGGGCTGCAACCGATTGGATATCTGCTGGGAATTGTCTCCGTCGCAGGAATCCTCGGTCGAACACTGACCAATGTTTATCGACTGGCAATCTCGTTAAGGAACGAACCTGTGCAATCCCTGCGTCCTCCTCTTGTCGCGGCCACGCTGCTGGTATTGACCGGACTGGCCTTGGCGATTCCGTTGCCCTGGTCGATCGAAGCACCCTGTATCGTCGAACCGCACAATGTTGTTCATGTTCTTGCAACGGCAGGTGGCGAGTTGACAGAGTTCGCCTTTCGTCCCGGCGACACCGTCGAGCAAGGCCAGGTTCTGGTTCGGCTAAGAGACTTTCAGCGTGAAAATGCATTACGCCGCCTGCGAGTCTCACGAGGGACTCAACTGGCCGAGATCGACGTTTTGCATGCCATGGAAAACGTCAGCGAACATGCACTCGCCATCGAACGCCTGCAATCGATCGAGAGTCGCTTGAAGGAATTGGAATCTCAGTTGGCCGAACTGACGATTCGAGCACCCGCATCCGGAGTCATCGTCGCGGCACCACCAGTCCGGGCCTCGCGGCAGTCAACAAGCCATCGGCTATCGGACTGGCAGGGAAATATCAGCGATCCCGCCAACCTCGGTTGCCAGGTTCAACCGAGAACGCATCTACTGAGTATTGCACCCGACAACAAAATGCAGGTCGTCATGTATCTGGATCAGGCTCACCGGGATGATCTGCGACAGGAGCATCAGGTCCAGATCAAGTTCGAGCACCTGCCGGGTCAAACGTTTTCCGCCCGAGTCGACACCATCGCTCATGAACATTCCGACACGGCTCCATCCACACTGACGGTGAAACATGGAGGCCCATTAGCCAGCGTCACCGATGAAACCGGAGCAGAACGACTAAACAGCGTGGCCTATCTGGCCAAGGTGGTCGTCGAGCACGACACGCACTTATTGAAACCGGGTATGCGAGGAACATCACGATTCCTCGTAGAATCCCATTCCGCCCTCGGCTGGGTCTGGCGAGCCATCTGCAGGACGGTCAATTTCAGGATGTGATGTGCGGCGATGATCAAGCGGCTATACGCAATCTGCTGACGACGCTTCATTTCGCCGGATCCAATTCAAGTCACAAGGAAGTCGTTGCTCCCACCCGGTCAAGCCGGGCGGAGAGCTGCCCCCGGTTATAGATAATTGTCTGGTAGCTTGCAGTTGCTGGTCCCGCTGGAGCAAGCCCAGCGGAAACCTTTTCTGTAATCACGCTCGGTCGAAGTCATCAATGCGGACACGCCCAATCAATCTCAAAGAGATTTCCGTCGGGCTTGCCCCGGCGGGATCACAACTGAACAGCTACCTCACCCGCTCAGAAATCATCGCATCCAGCCCTCCGCCCGGCTTGACCGGGTGGGGGCAACGACTTCATTACTCGCTCTTGCACACCGACAAATGAGCTTGAATCACAAGAAGTGAATCATGCCCGACAGATCAGCAGATTTGTGTCCGAGAATCACCAAGATACTGCTGGCATAAATCACTGTGTTCCTGGATCCAGGCCGAAAGGTCGAAGCCATATCGATCCTGAAACGAAGTTGTCTCCATCATCATCATGTAGCCGTAGTTCTGATTTAACAGCAATCCAGGAATGGGAGTTGGCGAAGCAAGGTAGGAAGCAATGCAGTGCTTCAGTATGTCGTAGTTTGTGTTTTCCTTCGTGCCACCCCATTTCATCGTGAGATGTCTACTGCACGCAGATATTGGATCGTCAGTGTTCTCGCCCGCGTTTTGTACCATCTTTAACGCGCCGTTCGGCGGCATGCCGAACGCCCAATTCGATGTGAATGATCGGATTGCAGCGTGATGAGCCCCAACGTGATCGCCAATCCGGCGCAACTGTCCTGCAAGGGTGTACCAATACTCGGCCGACTCTGGAAAATCCTCACAGATCTGTTGCAACGCTGAAATCGCCGCCTCAGGCTGCGCCTGTAAAAGAGGTTTCACATCTTGAAATCGTCGACCGACAAACCCAGGGTCTTCTACCGTTTGCTCACCGCGACAACCATCATTCAACTCAACCCACTTGACGAATGACCTGACATTCGAGAATGCAACCACAAGACTCCATTCGTCATGGAGCATATCGCACACAATCGGGTCTCGATCCTCGCGACCATACGGCCAATAAAGCCCAAAAAAGTCGCCATTACCCAGTTCGGCATCCCAGACCGCTCGAAACCCAAGTGAAGGATAAGCCCCTCCGCTTCCGGCATCTGCTTCTGCGAGGCTAAGAGCGTTAATTTCCGCTGGCGCTTTCATGATTGGCGGTTTTCTTCTGTATTTCACAACAAACGTGACGTCAATGATCCACGTTCGACCCCGATTTGGTACGGCGACCGGAACGGTTCGACGAACAGCCCCAATTGCCCAGCCAACATCGCCGTGTCGGGACAGGCCCGGGGAACGCCAATGTACATATAAAAATCGTACCCGACATGCACGAAAGCCTGTGTTCCTTCCAAGCGGCACCAGAACTTTTCCTGAAGAATCAGCCGAACCATCGCGCCTATATCAGTCAGTCCGAGTGAAGCCCCTTCCGCAAACGGTGTCGAAACTGCCGCATGTGATTCCAATCCAGATATCGTCAGCGACTGCAGTCCAGCTTCATGCAGGAAAGCGATCGCGATCGTCACGTAGGCGTCTTCAACTCGCCTGTATTCAGTTTCCGTCAGGACGACGCCCGCGAACTCACGTCCGACGTCACTTACCGATGTCCATTCATGTTGCGTGTACACCCCGTGGCAATCGCGATTGGCCGGATCGTATTTTGTCACGCGGAACTCGAACACCGAAATACGCCCTTATTGCCGAATATTCGAAGCGATGGATTCCCATTGATTATTTTTGTGCCGTTGTGGGCCATTTTACAAGGTGCATGCGGGCCTGAGTTCGTCGATGTAGAAACTCCACTGAGAACGGGTCACACCAAATTTTTGCTCGGCTGTTTCCATAGCTTCGGCGACGGAGTCATGCAGAGTGTCGTTTTCAGTTTCCCAGTCGGCATTACAAAAGAAGAGGTAGAAACGACTGAGGTCGTACGTGGCAATTACCAGCCCGTAAAAGGAAGTTTGCAAGACGCCATTTGCGAACAACTGCAACCGTCCAGAATCCTGATGACAATTCGGCTGGAGAATCACGTAGGCCACGACATCAGCTTCATCAATTTGTGTGGGCACCATACTTGTGTTTTCCGAGAATACGATCAACTTTTACTGCACCACTCGAACTCGGCGGTGAACTCGGTTTGGTAGCTTGACAGTCGTTGCCACCACCCGGTCAAGCCGCGTGGAGAGCTGCCCCCCTGTTATAGAGAATTGGCTGGTAGCTTGCAGTTGCTGGTCCCGCTGGGTCAAGCCCAGCGGAAACCTTTTCTACAAACACGCTCCGCCGAAATCATTCTTGCGGACGGGCCCGATCAAGCAAGCTGATTTCCGTCGGGCTTGCCCCGGCGGGATCACAACTGAGCAGCTACCCTCACCCGCTCGGACAGCATCGCGTCCAGCCCTCCGCCCGGCTTGACCGGGTGGGGGCAACGACTGCAATGCTACTCATGAACTTGAACTCCGAGAATCGAATCATACCCCGCTGGCGTCTGCAGCACCTGATTCGGCCAGTTCCGTGCAATCAAATCCTTCGCACTGCTGGCGCATCTGTGTAACAACGAAATCAGCATAGCTGGTAGCAACCACTGTAGGCTGATCATCTGCGTCTGCGGCGGCATCCAGGAATACGACCGGACACTCACCGCTGGCGACTCGCTGTCCGAGTGCCATGACGAAGAAATTGCCACACCCGTCGGTTGCAACTGGCCAGTAGCCTTGATGACGCCAGGTTTCCCTGTGTTGGAGCATTATTTCAATACTCTCCAGAAATCCGAAAACGATGGCGTCCTGAACATTCACCCCGTTGTGACGAGACAGTAATTCCACGTACGAGGGTGGCCACTCCCAGCCAAGAAGTCGACCGAACCAGTGGATTGACTCCATGTCGGCCGGAACACCGAGGTGCGTGCCTTCGTCTGAATGGTCCTGTACGACGTGGCGGATCGCATTCAAGGCGTTTTCTACGGTTGCCATAATATGCCCCAGTTGCTTGTTATTTTTCGTGTGGCAGCCAGATCGACTTCAAGGTTCGGTCAGACTGGGGGCCCAGAGTCCCTGCTTGATTTCAGGGGACTCGCCGGATGGCGGAAATGTCGATTTTGCCGCAGTTCGAAGTTGCTTTGACAGCTCTTCCACCGTCTTGGCGTGTTCGGGAAGACTAGCGAGGTTCGTCAGTTCTCGGGGATCGACATCGTGGTCGTAGAGTTCACGCCCCTTGCGCCCTTCATCCCATTCCGTATATCGCCAGCGAGGGGTACGCAGGCTGTAGCCGAAGAAGCGGTTTCCTTCGGACCCGACATTTGTCGTGACCGAGGCTCGCTGGGCTCCTCCACCTCGCATGACTTGCGTGATCGCCCATCCGCGTCCGGCAATCGTCGGGTCTTTTAACATCGGCACCAGGCTTTGCCCCTGAACATTGCCGGGGGCCTTGATTCCACACAGTTCGGCAATCGTTGGAAACAGGTCGACATGAGAGACAGGTGACTTAGCAACGGAGCCCTTCGGTGTCACTCCTGGAGCGATGATCAGAAGGGGAACTCGGGAACTCTCTTCAAACAGACTCATTTTCTGCCACAGTCCGTGTTCCCCCATGTGATAGCCGTGGTCGCTGGT
>CAIWEX010000756.1 GCA_903911795.1 uncultured Schlesneria sp. | reverse complement strand
GACTTCATAGGTACTTCCCCGCGCACTGACGATCTCGCGAACCATGACATCCAGCGGCTTGTTGTTGGCAAAGGCATCCCGCAACCAGCCATGAAAGTTCTCGACCCCCCTTGCGGTCGAGGGTCTTTTCTTCGATTCGGAGCAGATCAGCCCACTTCAATGCCCACCAGTCGGCAAACTCAGGCAGTTCCAGCAGTTCATCAATCAGTGTCGCTCGCTTTTGGGGTGACGTGTCCGTCACAAACCTGCGAGCCTCATCTGCGGTTGGCAGCGAGCCGAGCAGATCAAGGTGAACTCGACGAACGAACGTAACATCATCACAAGCAGCAGACGGGCTGACTTTCAACCGTTTCAACTTGGCATAAACATGCTGATCAATGACGTTGGCCGGGGCTGGTGCCGCCCAGACAAAACCAGGCCGAGCATGAACAAACGCCAGGCGAACGGGAACCTGCAACTGCTGATACCGAACCAGCACGGTCGTCTCACCCGCGATGGTTCCTTTGACCAGCCCCGCAGGAGAAATCTCTGCGATCGGATTTGAGCTTTCATAAACCACATGTGCAGTGGCGTCACTTTTTGTGCCGTCCGAATATTCAGCTGTCGCTGTCAATTGCGTCTGCCAGGTGGGAGACGTTGTTTCGCCAGAGGGAGCTAAAAAAGCTTCGAGCGGGGTGACATGAAGTTGGGTCAGTTTTCGTGTCCCCGGTCGATCGTCGGGTGCCCCTGCTGCAATCCAGTCACGCAGAACACGGTATTCACGGGAATCGGCAACGAATCGCCGTCCCCCTTCGTGAGCCACCTGCATCGTCGGCTTCAACAGCAGCAGACTTTCATCCGGTCGCCCCGAATTCGTCCGTCGACCAAGCCATTCGCGTGTGAGGACCAGATAATCGCGCGCAGGATCTTGACCACGCAGCGAAAGCTGAAAACCTCCTTTGCCGCGAGCGTTCCCGTGACAGGTCCCCAGATTGCATCCCGCCTTCGAAAGCACCGGCATCACATCATTACGAAACGAAACATCCTGAGCCAGGGCCGACAGACTCAGGGCGTGCAGCGTGGCAAGCAGCAGCAATTGGAACGAGCGTGGTGGCATCTGAACACGATCAACGAAACAAGCGGTAGGTAAAAACAGGGTGGCGAAACTCGGGAACTTCAGTGTACGCTTCAGCAGTACCCGCCGAAAGCCCAGTGTCGGCATGGTTGTAACCTGTTCGGCGCGGGTCCGTTCGGCGCGGGTCTCCCGACCCCGCCGAAACACCCGACCGAAGGTCTCCTCTGAAATCCGAAACGCCTCCTCCAAAACCAGAACAGATCGAGTCGTCTGAAATGCAGGTTCCCGTGGAGTTATTTGGAATCCCTCGTCAACGAGCCGGCGTGGCTCGGACCACGTCTGAGGGCGTCTGCCTGGGAGACGTACTGGCAGATCTGGCAGAACGATTTCCATCTCTCGCAACAGCGTGCATTGAAGGTCGACACCTGCGATCTGGCTTCACAGCCAATCTGGGAGGAGACCGATTTGTCACAGACCCGGAAACCATCCTTCACGACGGCGATGCCGTCCTGATTTTGTCCGTAGATGCCGGTGGGTGAAGCGGCGTCTAATCGTCGAGGTCAATCGAACGGACTTCACTGATGATGCTTCCGCTGGCAAACAGCGTCGAAATCTGGTCGCCGATGGAAACTGTCGATGCATCGCGAATCAATTCGCCGTCAGTGAGTCGCTTCGATAGCGAGTATCCCCGTTCGAGAACGGCCAGCGGACTGAGGGCATTCAGTGACGCGGCGAGGGCGTTGACCTGCTGACGGGATGATTCGACGGCCTGACGAATTCCACGCTTCAGTCGTCCTTCCAGGTCATCGAGTTTGTGTGACAAGTCGTGGATGCGATCCTGAGGTCGCGTGAAACATCGTCGTCCGGCGAGCGAATCGAGCCGGATTCTGGCTCGCTGTGCCCTTTGCCGGAGCGACGAAACCAGACGCTGACGAATCATGTCCAGTTCCATGCGGACATCCGATTCCAGTGGAACCACCAGTTCAGCAGCCTCACTGGGTGTCAGTGCGCGCCGATCTGCCACCAAGTCAGCAATCGTCACATCAACTTCGTGCCCGACCGCACTGACAACAGGGACGCGACAGGCATGAATCGCACGAGCGACAGTCTCTTCGTTGAAAGCCCACAGATCTTCCATACTTCCGCCGCCCCGACCACAGATGACGACATCGACGTTGGGAATCTGATGGACTCGACGCAGTGCTGCCGCGATTTGTCCGGCCGCTTGATCCCCCTGGACCGCGACCGGAACGATCACAATGTCGGCGCGAGGCCAGCGGCGTGTCATGACCTGGATGATATCACGGACCGCGGCCCCGGTCGGACTGGTGACCAGAGCAATCCGTCGCGGAAATCGCGGCAGCGGCCGCTTTCGCTCGGCGTCAAACAAGCCTTCTGCGGCGAGCTTCTGCTGGAGCTGACGAAATGCCAGTTCCAATGGTCCGATTCCCTTGGGCTGCATCTGCTCGACAACCAGTTGGTGCTGGCCGCGTGCTTCATAGACCTGGATGGAGCCCGCGGTGATGATCTCCATGCCATCACGCAGATCGAAACGGACTCGCTGAGCCGTGCTGCGCCACATCACCGCCTTCAACTGCGCGGCATCATCTTTCAAAGTGAAGTAGACATGTCCCGAACCTGCTCGCATCAGGTTTGAAATCTCGCCACTCACCCAGACGTGTGGAAACGTCGTCTCGACGACTTCTTTCAGAACGAACGTCAGAGCACTGACAGTGAGTACAGGAACGGTTTCAGTCGGAATCGTCGGCATGTCATGAAGGCTTTGTCACGAGCAGATCGTTGTGCCAGTCCACGAAGTTGGGATCGTTTTCTGACGGAATTGAACTCACTGGATCCCGCGAACGAGGTTGGCGACCCGTTCCTGAATATCGGCCGGTTCGCGGTAGACCGACCAGTCGCGTGGATTCAGTCCAGCAAATGCGGTCTGCAACCGCTCGGATTCACGTGTCTCTTCACGGACGGCCCGGATGAAGATACTGGCGATCTGATCCGGTCGTTCGCGCAAAAAACTGGCGTAGATTTC
>CAIWEX010000755.1 GCA_903911795.1 uncultured Schlesneria sp. | reverse complement strand
GGATATCAAATGGGAAACCGGACAGAAACTGGTGGAGCGGATCAAACAGGGTAAGCTTTCGCTGATCGCGCTTCATTCGGCTCACTGGTCAACTCCGTTCATTGAAGCGATGAACGAGCGATCCATTTCTGACGCGTTGGCGAAACTGACCCCGGAGCAACGCAAGGTTGTTAAGGTCGAAGCCATTCGCCCGGAACGTTATTCCCAGCCGAAACGCGATGCTGAACTCACACCGTCGTCGGAACTGATCACTGGACCGGATGGCTCGCTGGTTCTGAAAGTTAAGTTGCCCAACTGCTGTTTCCCGGCCTATCGCGGGGATGGCAAGCCGAGTCATGTGAAAACGTTGCTTCCCAAGCATCCCATTGCTCAGGGACTTCCCGCGACATTCGATATTCCTCATACCGAAATGTACGACGAGGCGTTCCATGTTCCGGCACCGGATGAAGTCATTTTTGAAGAGCGCTGGGATGCGGGCGAACATTTCCGCAGTGGTGCGGTCTGGAATGTGGGGCAGGGGAGGGTCTTCTACTTTCGGCCAGGTCACGAGACCTTCGATGTCTTCAAGCAGCCTGAACCTCTGACGATTGTCGAGAATGCCACCCGTTGGCTGGCTCAGCAACAGCGACAGCCAGCCGTTTCACGAGGTTACTCGATTCCCGTGATCGATCTCGCGAGTGACGCCAGTCGTCAGGTGATTGTGGATCGTCAGCCGGGTCAGTACCTGGGACATCCGACAACGGTGCTGCTGGAGGATGGGAAGACAATTCTGTGCGTTTATCCTCAAGGGCACGGAAAAGGGGCGATTATCTACAAGCGAAGCACCGATGGGGGACTCACCTGGTCTGATCGGATTCCGGTTCCAGCGAGTTGGGCCACATCGAAAGAAACGCCGACCATTCATCGCGTGATCGATGCGGCTGGCAAGAAACGGTTGATCGTCTGGTCAGGCCTCTATCCTGCGCGACTGGCTTCCAGCGATGATGACGGTCAAACATGGAGTGAACTGAAGCCGGCAGGAGATTGGGGCGGGATCGTCGTCATGGGCTCCGTGGAACCGCTGAAGTCCGGTGCCGGGCACTATCTGGCACTCTTCCATGACGATGGACGCTATTTCGCACAACCTGCCAAGCCGACGAAGCCTGTCACATTTACGTTGTTCCAGACCAATTCAACCGACGGGGGTCTCACCTGGTCACCTCCGCGCGCGTTGTTGGCCCGGCAGGATGTCCATTTGTGTGAACCAGGACTGGTTCGATCTCCTGATGGAAAGGAAATGGCCGTGCTGTTGCGCGAGAATTCGCGCCAGAAGAATTCGCACGTCATCTTTTCGCGAGACGAAGGTCAAACGTGGACGGAGCCACGGGCACTCCCTGGCTCGCTGACAGGTGACCGGCATGTGGCCAAGTACGCCCCCGATGGCAGACTGTTCATTTCCTTTCGCGACACCGCATTGGAGAGCCCGACGAAAGGGGACTGGGTTGCCTGGGTTGGTACTTACGACGACATTGTCGAAAACCGCGAAGGTCAGTATCGCGTCCGTTTGATGAAGAATCATAAGGGAGGAGACTGTGCCTATCCGGGCGTCGAGATTCTGCCGGACGGGACACTTGTCACGACCACCTACGGACACTGGCAACCGGGCGAAGCCCCCTACATTGTCAGTATCCGATTGAAGTTGCAGGAACTGGATACCCTGCAGAAAAAATGACGGCTCTCATTTGGCTGACGCGACAGAAGCAAAATTCATTGGCGGGTTCACTCGCTGACGTCGTCCGTCCTGGCTGGAACGTCAACGTCCCCTTCTGGCAGGGTGCGTATCATTTCCGCTGTAATCAGTGACAGTGCCCATTTCTGCAATTCCATGTCTTCCGGCCTCATATCCCAGGAATCCTGCCTCCATTCGTCCGCAACGGAGGCTCGTGTGTTCAGCACGGCATGGGAAATATACAGGACAAACTCCACGCGACAGTGACCCGTCTGAAACCGCAGCGATGGAGATTGAACTCGTTCGCCAAGGTCT
>CAIWEX010000754.1 GCA_903911795.1 uncultured Schlesneria sp. | reverse complement strand
AATCGTCTGCTGATTCATCAGGGGAAGATTACTGCGTCCCATCACTCGCAAATTGATCGAGTAGAGCGCAGTCATCACCAGGATGCCTGCCAATAGTCCGTTGATCTGAAAGCGGGTCGCCAAGATCCCGGTGACCGTTCCAGCAGCGGCCCCCGCCAGAATCGCGGCACACGTCGCCACGACAGGATTCCAGCCTGCAAACAACATCGCTGCACAAACGGCTCCCCCCAGTGTGATCGAACCTTCTACCGTCAGATCACGAAAGGCCATGATGCGAAAGCTGATCAGAACTCCCAGTGCCAGGAGTGCCAGGATCAATCCAACCGCGTACGTACTCAGCAGAAGATTCACTTCAGTTTTCCTCCCGACACGACGGTGATCGGCGACAGCCAGCATGCACCTCGGACAAATTCGCTCTCACCAGCACCGGTTATCTCGCGGTCATCATTCAGCAGATGCATCAGAGTTCGCAGGTCTTCCGACTCAAACAGCGCCGCCACAGTCTCATTCAAATCGAGCTTGCGTTTCTTGAACGGTCGATACGAAAAGACGGCTGCGTGAAAGTGTCCGTAGATTTCGGACTTCGGCCCCAAGGGACGCAGCAGTGGTACCAGTTCGTCAGCCAGTCCTCCTTTGGGATTTCCGCGCGAGGCAACTCCGACGACAAGAGCGAGCGAATGAGCATGTGATCGCTCAGGCGAGAACGACAGCCAGCGACGAATTTCCGGATGCGAAAAACGAGAGGTTGATGTGGCATCACGATTCGTCGGTGATCGCCGCAACGTCGCCCCGACAAGCCCGGACGTCTCTGCGATGAAAACCATCCCCGCCAGATTTGATTCACTCAATGTCAGGCACTGGTCGACCAACGACGAAAGACCGATACGAGTACTCGACTCGACCGCCTCAAAGCGTTGAAGTTGCCGCAATCCTCCACGGCAACTCAGGCCGTAGGCAACTTGAATTTTGGGAACAAACGTTCCTTGTCCCAGTTGAAAATCGGGCTTCCCGGTGGATGACGTGGGCAACTGCGATGCGGCACCACTCACGGCAAGAAACTCGCCAAAGCGATCCGCACAGTCTGCGAAATCGTTGCCGAAGGCACCGAGCCCAAGTCCGATCGAATTGGCATCAAACTCAATCGCGCGACAGTGCGTTTCCTGAAACGGTTCTCGTGGTAATCGCGTGGGGTCACCAAGCACCTCGCAATTCAGTACGGCTCCCGGATCGAGATCGTAAACTTCAAATGTCATCCCCGCATCAGCGGCCACGCGAAACAGTGGCTGCATCGTGCTGCGACTGCTACCGCTGGTCTTGCGAACCTGCTCAATGTCGCAGAGCAACATCTTCGCCAGTCCAGTAAGTCGAATGACTTCGGAAACATGCGGCGGTGCAATTCCGACCCCGAAGAATCCTCGAATGGCTTGAAACTGCTTGTGAGCACGGACGAGGGCTCCGATTCCGGCGGAACTGAGGTAACTGACGTCGGTCAGATTGAGGACCACCGAGTGCGATCCCTGCCGGACAACCTCGTCAATGGCGTCGGTGAGGTGGCTCGCCCATTCATTGTCGAGGCGACCGGCGATTCTCATCTCGAGTAAATCGCCGGATTCTTCCAGTGTGATTTGCATGTTGTCTAAACGATGAGCAAGAAGGAGGTTTGGAATGCGGACGGCCGGACGGTGCAATGACTATTTGTCGAAGACTTTATCTGCTGACTTGATAAATTCGTCCGAGAGTTTCAGGCCACACTCGCGAGCGGTTTTTGTATTGACGAACAGCTTACTTCCCGTCGAATTGTGATAAGGAATTCGAGCGGGGTTCTCGCCACGAATGATCCGTGCGGCCAGTTTCGCGGAGTCCAGCCCCATATCGTAATAGTCACGCGTCAGCACCACTGACGCCCCTTGCGATGCAGTACTGCCAAGGAACGCGAATACAGGAAGCTTGGCCCGGGCAGCGGCGTTTCCCAAGGTGGGAAAGGTTGATCCCGTCAGGTTGGAGTTCGACAGGCAAATGGCATCGGGATGCTGATCACAAAGGGCCTGCGAGGCATCGACCATTTCCGTCCCCGCCGTCACACCGCGCGAGATCAACTCAAACTTCGCGGCGGCCGCATCCTGTTTCAGCAGTTCGTAACTGTGGACCGAATTGACTTCACTCGGCACAAACAATGTTCCCAACGATTTTGCCTCAGGCATCAATTTTCGAATAATGGGCATCATCCGTCTGGTATCGTTGGCCCCGAACGCACCCGTGACATTCGGCGGGTGATCCGTTTCTGATTTGCCAACTCCAGCAGTAAACGGATTGGCAACCATCGTGAAGACGATCGGAGTTCCGCTGGCCTTCTGAAGAGCCGACTGCAGTGCCTGCGTCGAGATGGTCAGGATCAGATCCGCTTTGTCTGCCATGGCGGAGTCGACAAGGCCATTCAGCGTCGGCATATCCCCCTGTGCGTTGGCCGTCTTGACAGCGTAATCTCGCCCTTCGACCAGACCCGATTTCTTCAACCCTTCCAGCAGCCCACGTTCCGCCTCGTCAACATCAGGAGAGGTGATATAGCTCAGGATGCGTAACTGCCAAAGCTTTGTGGGAGCGTTCGTGGCTTGTGACTTGGCGAGTTCCTTATCGTGACGTTTTCCTGATTCATCAATTCGAGAATCTGCTTTCGCCACGACATCGGCGGGAAATGACCAGTCGCCATTGATCGACTTCAGCGCCAATTGATTGATGAAGATTTTTGGTGGGATCGCGACTTCGACCGGAATGTCGGCGATCTTCTCGCCATTTAACACTCGACCCGCAACTTGACCAACAGTCCGTCCGACTTCGTAGTAGTTTGCCCCGACGTCAAACAAGGCTCCTTTCGCGGCATTCCCTGGCATACAGGTGAATGTTGGAATCTTCGCGTCATTGCCCGCTTTCACAACGACTTCCAGAGCCCCCAGCATCGTCACGTCACCACCGATCAGCAACGTATCAATGCGGCGATCGATCAGCGAGCTGACTGCCTCTTTCACTGCGGACGTGTTTTCGACGTTGGCTTGCAACAATTCGATGTTCAGTTTTTTGCAGACTTTTTCTGCCAGTCGAGTACAGACTTCTGAGTTAATTTCGGCGGGATTCCAAGCCAGGCCAATGCGAGAAAGCTGCGGGTTCAACCTGCGAGCCATTTCAATCGCTTGGTCCACCGGTGGAAACGTTCCGATCCCGACCAGATGAGCGGGGTGATCCATTTTGTCGGTACCGATTCCAACCCCCGCCTTGATCGGGTCGGACACGAGACCGAAGACATGCGGAACTTTCTGCTGCTTGTTGGCATTGGCCACGATCTGCAGAGCACCCGTCGTGAGTGTGATGATCAGATCAAACTGACCGCCGACGAGTTCCTGAGCGATCGAGTTGGCGGTCCCGGTATCCCCTTCCGCGTTATAACGCTTCAGCAGCATTGTCGAACCGTCGGTGAAGCCCGCAGCCGCGAGGCTTTCGACCACGCCGTTGGCTCCCTCATCAATAATCGGCTGAGAAGCCATCTGAAACATCGCCACTCGCACCTGGCGACGTTCGCGGCGGGTCTCTTTGCTGACTTCCGAAAAGAGGAGAATTGCAGAAGCGGTGACGATAAAAAACATTCCCAGCGATAACCGCTGCAGGTGACGCCACATGAACCACAGACTCCTATGTCATTCCACTGAACGTGATGGCAAATTCCATCGCACGACCGATTTCGTAATGCAGGCGAAGATCTGATTCTCCCGCAATCCAGCAGAAGTGTAACGACCGCCACCGACTTGGGCGAGCAATGCGACTTCGGCAAGTAACGTAAGTCCGGCGAATTCGGCGCGGGTCTCCCGACCCCGCCGAAACGCCCGACCGAAGGTCTCCAATTTGTCACACGCGTCGGCCCACCCCTTTTCTCGTGGCCACCTCGCAATCAACTGTTCCCCAATTATCGTTCCTGACGAAATCGGACTTTCGCACCCCCCCATACCTTCGATACTGTAGACGCACCGTAGTTCTCACCACCAAGATGATTTTGGCTCATGACAGATCCCGTCGAATCACTGATCGCAACCGTGAATCGCTTACGCGAGCAATCTCACGCGACTGGAACCGAATTGACGGCCGAAGCCGCCAGCCAGATCCTGCGTGATCAAATGCTCGACGGCGGATTATCGGGGCTTTCTGTCAGCGGCTCTGACATTGATTCCGCGGTGGCTCAGTCATTCGGGCACCCGGCAATGATCGCCACGGCGTCGAGCGCTCTGGCCGTTCTATGGGACGTGACCGCACAAGTTGCTCAATTCACTGTGACACTCGGACTCGCGCTCACTCTGGCAGGAACTCTTTGTCTGGCACTGATTGCCTCTTCCAAACAATTTTCAAAGTCTGCCCGATCTTCTCGGGAAGCGGTTCAAGGAACCCCATCGCTCAGATCGTTCACGACACAGTTGCCGTCCGTCGGTCGCGATTCCAAGCCCGCCAGTCAGCGCGAGCAAATGGTTCGTGACGTCAACAAGAAACGTCAACCGGCTCAATGATCGTGCATCCAATGATCTTGCGTAGTGCGCCGTCAGATCCGGAAGTGCATCGTGCGGCGAAATGCTCGCCAGAGCCAGGTGGCCGCGGAGTGGCGTTCGACCAGGAAGCGAGCTGTTCCACGCATTCCAGGCTTCAAGAGTTTGGTTTCCTCGTTGAGAACAACCCGAGCCTGATAGGCGACGCTTGTCAATCTCTCGCGCCCCTCACGATCTGTGATGCTGGCGAGTTCTCCACCCGACTTACTCGAGAGACTGGGGGGAGCCACGTCAGACTGCTCTCGGGCGATGTCCACAACTTCGGCGCGATAGGTCTGATCGGCCAGATGCTCGAATTTGATTTCGATCGGCTGGCCGATTGTCAGGTCATCGCGATGGGCCTGATCGAGGTATAGCAGGGCCTGCATTCTGTGATCTGGAGCGATGCTGAGCAGATGCGTGCGCGTTTGCAGCAGGCAATTCAGATTGCTGGGGTTACTGATATGCCCAGACCACGCGGGCAAGTTTCGGTGAATTGTCTGAGGTGAGGACGGAACTTTGGGTGCCCCCACGACGTACCCCGTAATCGGTGCTGTGACTGTCAATTCGCTGATTTGCTGTCGCAGTTCGGCAATCTGGGTTTCTACTGACTGCAGTCGCCGTTTGGCCAGGGCGTGTTCCGCGGGAAGTTCGAGAGCGTGCAGTGTCGCAATTTCGGTCAGCGCCAATTCCCGGACGACTTCAAGCTGCCGTAACTCGTCTTCCTTCTGGTCATCTCGTAACCTTGCAAGGAGTTGACCTCTCCTGACCGTTTGCCCAGGAGAGACGTCAAATGAGACAAGTTCTCCAGGTGTGGTCGTCATGACATGCGTCACACCATGAGGTTCAATCAGAAACGGGGCCTCGATGTACCACGGAAGCGGGATCGCCAGCGCGGCCGAGACCAGTGCCAGCAAAGCGACGATGGTGGCAGTTGTTCGGAATCGACTCATGGGTTCACTCCGGGGTGCGGCAATGATCTGCCAGACGCTGTAGAAAATATTTCCGACTGTACCGGCCAGCGAAAGAACCGCCATCGCCACTCCAATACTTTGCAATCCGTACGGCTTGAGAACGACGTAGAGAAACAGCAGGATCGCCGAAAGAACGAACCAACTGTAAACATTGGCGGCAATGGCATAGATGATAAACCAGTGCCGTCCCGTGCTGGGCATCAGTGAGTCAGGTGGACTGCTGATCCCCAGGCAGACCTCAGCAAATGTATTGCGCAACTGCTTTGTGGCCTTTTCCCGTAAATTCGGGATACCCAGCCAGTCGCTGAGCATATAGTAGCCGTCGTAACGTAGCAGGGGATTCGCATTGAAGATCACGGTCGTAATCGTCGTCACGAAGAAGACATTCAGGCAAAGATGATTCAGCAGACCCGGAGTGGTGAACCACCAGACAAAGATCGCGATCGCAGATATGACGATTTCGACCAGCATCCCCGCTGCGGCAATCCAGATACGTTGCCACTTGTCGCGAAGCATCCACGAATCGGTGACATCGCAATAAAGTGTGGGACTGAAAACTAGTACCATGACACCCATTTCGTGGCATTCGCTGCCGAAATGCTTGCACGTCAGTCCATGTCCGAACTCGTGCAGGACCTTGGTGGCACTCAATGTCAACCAGAGCCAGACCATGTTGCGCCAACTGAAGAACTGTTGGAATTCGGGCAGGCGAGCAAGGAACGCGTCAAATTGAACGAGCACCAGCGACCAGGCAGCAATCACCAGCAGTACTGCGAGAGCACACGTCAGCGGATGATAGATCCAGCGCAGTCGAACTTGCAGCCACTGGAGTGTCGCATCGGGATCCCACCCGGGAAGGCGCAATGACAGCAGGCTGCCGAATGCCTGCCGCAACTTCTGGCGTCGGATTTGACGTTGTTTGCTGATCAACTCGCCCGCCTGCCCGGGGCGCTGACTCAAAACCAACCCCTGGGCATGCAGCCCGGTGATCATTCTCTGAACATCGGCCAGCCGCAGAGGTGCCGCAGGAAACTCGATTGCCAGTTGGTTGCGAATCTCTTTCAGACTGCGTTTTCCGTCGAGCAGGCAAAGGACCCTGTAATGTTCGGCCTGCAGTCGGTGGTAACGCAATCCGACGGGGTCCTTGAGTACCCACCAGGTGGTCCCCTGAAAATCCATCTGCCGCGCGTCCATATCGCTCCTCCCTCGCAACGGGATGGGGCGCTGCGAGGAGGGAGTCGAAGCCGAGGCCGACGATGATGGGGCTTCCGCGCTCATAACAAATTACCGGTTTATT
>CAIWEX010000753.1 GCA_903911795.1 uncultured Schlesneria sp. | reverse complement strand
CAATCCGGTGCATTCCAGCGGACTCCTGACGTTCCACGCTAAATGACGGGTGTATAGATCATCGTGGTAGACGCATCCAAAATCCGAAGGATCCAAGAACTTCTCGGGCATTCGGTCCCTGCTTCTCATCCTGTGACAGGTGGCTTTTTACTTCAATCATCAAGTGGTATTTGGCAAACTACCTCTTCAATGCTTCCCGTTTTCATACGGGATAGGGATCCGTTGTCAGTTGTGGTCCCGGCAGGGCGAGTCCGTCAGAAATCCATCAGCCGGAACGCGATAACGTCCGGTTCCTTCGGTCATAAAGGGTAGTTAGCCGATGAAACGCAATGAACCTACCGCACCGTCACTCGCCGAATTCAAAGAAGCGTGTCGAACTGAATTCACATTCCTGCTTGACTATGGATTCGAAGAAGTGCCACTTCCACAGAGGGAGCACTCGAATCCGTTCGAAGTTCACTTTGCAAAAGCGGGATGGAGGGTGATTGTCGAAGGCTGTTCTTATGGTTTTGGAGCGGACCTGACCATCGGCTCTCCTGATGGGCGTAGCGGCTATTTCCACCACCTAGTTACTGAGGATTTCTGGAGCTCCCATCGCGACGGCCTAGGTCGTGGCCAAATCGGAGCCATTCGTTACCAGGCGCTAGTCTTGAAGGCGTTTGGAAAGAGTTTCCTGGATGGTGATTGGCACGAATTCGACACCATCATGGAACGCCATGCTCAATGGCAGATTGAGAATAAACGAGCTTGGAAAAGTTATGAGCGCGACCGAGAGATGAATCAGGCGATCGAACAGGCCAAGAAGTACTTTCATGATGGCCGGTACTCAGATGCAGCCAAGGTTCTGAGGCCTTTCAGGGCTGAGTTGCCGTCATCGCAAGTGAAGCGTCTTGATATTGCAGAGAAAAGAAGCAACGGTTAACCAACAAGGCTTTGACTTCGCGTGTTCGGAGATTCCGCGCAGGCGAGCGTTGGATGAACGCCACGTCACGCCAAAGTTCAAGGCCTCTTTTCAAGACGCCCGGTGGATGTTCAGAAAATCGCGGTGTCGTTGAGGATGACCGCGATCTCGCGTATTGCTATTCCTATGGGAAAAGTAATTTTCAGGTCGAACGTTTTCTTGTCAAATGCGTCCGCCAGTTGGCCCATCTCAGACGCAGATATCCCGTGATGTCGCATGATCGTCGAGTTTTGACAATCATGCGGACTGTGAATCAGGGGTCGGGTCAACGATATTTCGATTTTGGCCAGGAAATACCGTGATCATGAAATGAAGTCATCGTCTGGCCAAAATCCAAATATCGTTGACCCGACGCTGACGCTGAACGTTGAACGTTGATTCTTTCCGTCACCGCTTCGAATGTGATGATTTACTTAATCAATCGAAGCCCGCGAGTTTTTATCAGCGACGAGCTGTCGGGCCAAAAGAACAACGCAATTCAGGTGACAACCCCTATTCAGGTGCCTTGGGAGGTGGCGGTACAACGGCCGAATTCAGCGGCGGAAGCAGTCCGCCCGATTCACTAGTCGTTGTTGCCGTTCTCCCGGGTGGCTTGGCCGGTGCAGGCGGTTCTTCTTTCTTCTGCTGGTCTTTGGGCAGTTTGTCGTTGAACAGGTCGAGCAGTTTCTGGGCGGTTTCGTCTTCGGGTGCCAGCTTGACACATTTTTCCAGTTGAGAGACTGCTTCCTTGGCATACCCCAGAAAGCCGTAGTGATAACCGAGCATAAATCGCAACGCCGGATCTTCTGGCTTGTCTTTGGCAGCCTTCTCAAGGGATCGCAACTGATTGGTGTAGTCTTCGACCTTTCCGTAAAGTTCCCGGTAATTCTTGATGACGGTTTCCCACTTATCCTGTGCCAGAATCTGCATTCCAAATTGTGTCGCCCCGGCCGCTTCGTTGTACTGTTCACTGGCGAAAAGGCCTTGTGACAGCATCATCACCAGGACACCATTGTTCGGGTCATCGATCAGAGCATGGCGCCAGGCTCGTACGGCCCCCTTGTAGTCACGGGCCTTGAATGCCGTCTCACCAATTTGGGCGAATTCGGTGGCGCTCGGCAGACCTGCAACTGCGGGAATCTTGGGATCGGCACTGGCGAGTTGCGTTTCACCTGGTGTCACGTTCCCTGCCGTGGGATCCGTCAGTTGAATGCCCGTCGGATTAGCGTCGGTTGAAGTGATAATGCCTGTTGCAGATCCCGGCGGGGCATAAACTGAACCGTAGCCATAGGTCATCAGACCGGGTGACAAACTGGCATACGCAGGTGATTGCTGGCCATATCCGTAACCAGGATAACCGTACCCGTAGTTTCCATACCCGTAATTTGTGTACCCGTATGGCTGGTAATAGCAGCATGGCTGGTAGCTGAAGCATCCCCAGCGGGAATAATTGTTATAGCCCAGGCCCCAACCGTAACCGAAGCGACCCAGTCCCCATCCAAAGCCGTAGTAGCCGGGGTAGTAACCGTAACCGAGTCCGTATCCTAATCCGAAGCCCCCAAACCCATACCCACCCCAGCGGTTGTAGTTTCCATACCAACCGTGGTTGGAGTGTCGGTAGTAGTTATTGTTGTTTCCCCCGAAATTCCCATTGTGGTGATGACGGTAATTGAAGTTCTGCATCAGATTGTTGTGGACGTACGTCCCCACGTGGTTCTGGTGGTGCAGTCCCTGATTGTTGCCGACCGCTGTGTGATGCGATCCAAGAACAGTGCTCCCGCCGTGATGGTGCTGCCCCAGAAACGACTGGTTGTTGCCGCCATTCAGCAACCCGTGTTGATGACTCCCGGTTGCCGTCGTTCCATGGTTGTGGAGGAATTGCGATCCCTGATGATGTGTTCCGCTCAGTGAGGCAAGATTGGTGGTGTGGGTCGTTCGAGCCCCATGGTTCTGGAGGAATTGCGATTGATGATGCAGGGTTCCACCCAGACCATTCGTATGGTGTTGAAGCGTGCTGTTCCCAAGTGACGTAGTCCCGTGATGAGCATGATTCTGGTAGAACGGTGCGTTTAACTGATGGCTGGTCGATCCCAGACGCTGCTGATTCCCATTATGGAGGAGGTGCTGCTGGTTACCGATTGAATTCTGATGCAGCACCCCGTTTTGAACCGCTCCGTTGTACAGGTTCCCCTGATGATGAATCGTTCCCGATTGGATTCCCTGGTGCTGGACGCCGCCAAAGTGCTGGGTTCCCAGCTGACGCGTCCCCATGTGCTGGGTGCCGCCGAAGTGCTGAACTCCCCCGTAGTGCTGGGTTCCACCAAAATGCTGAGCCCCGCCCATGTGAACACTATGGCCACCGCTGAATCCGCCACTGTGACCACCCATATGGCCACCGCCGCCCCCCATGTGTCCACCACCCGAATGTCCGCCGCCCCCACTTCCATGACCGTGACTGGCTTCCAACCCTGGTGCCGTCGTCGCAACCACAAAACAGAGCGTAAGCGAGATGCGAAGTAAGCGGTGCATGATCAGGACTCCTGAGGGTAATGGACCGCAATTGCGATCACTCTTTCTATTCTATCCTTCCGGAGTACCAAATCGCACAGCGATTCCTTGCCTGACTTGCAAACTTTTAATCAAGATTGTTCACGAAGGACTTCGCACCCGAACTCTCCTCGCGTTACGGGTTTGCCGGAAAAGTCTGTTTGTTCGGATGCGGCGACCTCTCCGGAGTCCTGCAAGCCATCGCGATACGGTGTCAATTGCGGAGAATCCATCAATGAGCTCCATTTCGAACGACGCCGTCAATTGGCGGATACGTTCGGCAACCCGAATCGATCCCAATGGAATGCTCATCGACTTCGAAGCAGAATGTTTTCAACGGCAGGCGCCCTTGACCTGATTCAGGATTTCCCTCGATAACCTCGCCCTTGATCACAATTCGTTTTGATCGAACCCGTATACAGCACACGATTTTCGATGGGGTAGACGATGAGCACCACTCAAATGCATTCCGCACTTTTTACACCACTGACGATGGGATCACTGGCACTTCCTAATCGAATCGTCATGGCACCGTTGACCCGCTGCCGGGCGGATGCGGATCACGTTCCGACAGATTTGATGGTCGAGTATTACTCACAACGTGCCAGTTCAGGAATGATCGTGTGCGAAGCGACGATGGCCATCGAAGGCAATTCCGCTTTCGGTGCGCGCGAACCTGGAATTTATTCCGATGCCCAGGTGGCCGGCTGGAAAAAGGTAACAGATGCGGTGCATGCCAAGGGTGGGCGAATCGTCCTGCAGATCTGGCACGGCGGACGGGCCTGTCATTCACTCCTGAACAACGGCAGACAACCTGTTGCCCCCAGCCCGTTGCGAATTACCAATGATGAAACCCATACTCCTCAAGGGAAGAAGCCCTACGAAATTCCTCGAGAATTGCGTGACGATGAACTGCCTGGCATTGTCGCGGGCTTCCGGCACGCCGCTCAGAATGCCAAGGCCGCAGGGTTTGATGGCGTCGAAGTTCACGGCGCCAACGGTTATCTGCTGGACGAGTTTCTGCGTGATGGCAGTAATCAGCGCAGCGGTCCGTACGGAGGTCCGATTGAAAATCGAGCTCGTTTGATGCTGGATGTCGTGGATGCGGTCAACAGCATCTGGGGGCCCAGCCGAGTTGGCATCCGGATCTCGCCGCTGAACAGTTACAACGATATGAAGGACAGCGATCCGATTGGTATTACCGGGTACTTGGCGTCGCAGTTGAACGAGCGAAAGATCGCGTACCTGCATTTGATGCGCGGGGATTTTTTCGGCGTGCAGCACGGGGATCTGGTCACGGTGTGTCGCAAGGCTTTCACGGGCAAACTGATCGGTAACATGGGTTACACACCGGCCGAGGCGGACCGATCCATTTCAGACGGATTGATCGACGCAGTCGCTTTTGGTCACCACTACGTCAGTAACCCCGACCTCGTAGAACGGGTCAAATCGGGCGTGGCTCTGGTTGAACCTGACAGCCGGACGTTTTACACGAACGATGCACACGGCTACACAGATTACCCGACGATGAGTTGAGGCGAATAAATATCTAGTAACGTGCCAAACGTGCCAAGTATCAACGAAAAAAGGTGGCGGGTCCATGAAGGATTCCGTCACCTCTCAGATGTTCGTCAAGTTGCTGTTGATAGCCGTTGGTGTTCGGCCATCGGGTTGAGTGATCGCGAGAGACTTGTCTGGGGG
This sequence comes from uncultured Schlesneria sp., assembly GCA_903911795.1. Lineage (GTDB taxonomy): Bacteria > Planctomycetota > Planctomycetia > Planctomycetales > Planctomycetaceae > Schlesneria. The sequence continues at coordinate 6,965 of CAIWEX010000753.1, read as the reverse complement.
AGGTTTGATCCTCCCCCAGACGTTGCCTCACGTTCCGAGCCCAATCACGATTGCGACGTTCAGGTCTGCGTGGTGGGTTCGGTCACTCATTCAAAACTACTTGCAGCAAGCTGGAGCGGCACAGCTTGGAGCACAAGCGGCTGGAGCGGCACAGGTTGGAGCACAGCTGGTGCCACAAGCTGGCTTGCAGCAGCTACGAACCTTGCAGCACTTGATCTTGGGCAGGCAGAGCTTGGGCAGCTTGAAGCAGTGTGACTTCTTGCAGCAGCTGTTGCAGCCGGTGTTGCAGCCGCAAGCAGGAGCAGGAGCGGCACAGGTCGGAGCACAAGCAGCAGGAGCTGCACAGGTTGGAGCACAAGCAGCAGGAGCTGCACAGCTCGGGGCAGGAGCGGCACACGATGGCGCTGGAGCGCAACCGCAACCTCGGTGAGAATGGAACAGGCCAGCGTTGGCGCTGTTGATGCTGGCGAAACAAACCAGCGCGGCGGAAATCCAAACGTACTTCATCTGACTTCTCCTAACACAATCGGGGCCGTGGAACGTGAGAGACTGCCGAGGTCCTAAACCGCACACCTTGTTCGGTGGCCTCGACTCGTCTGTTTGACGCATTGTTGCATCACTGACCTAAGATTTCGGCTTCGGCAAACTATTCCGCTCAAACAAACCCTTCCGATTTGAAAAGCGGCGTAGACTGTGGGACAACTTCCGGTTTGTACCGGTTGTAGGGTGGGCCGGCTGTCCGGTTCTCTGTACAACGCACGGTTAATTCCGACTTTTCCGTCCTCCGAAAAAACTGACGGCGTGGAAATGTTTTTCTATTTCTCCCACACGACCTGACCCAAGTGCCCACCCTCACCGTCATTCTCATTGTGATCGTTTCCATCGGCATGGCCCTCGCCTGGCGGCTCCTCGTCCGTCTCCCTGGAACGCTGAAACACACGACTCTGGTTCCCGCAGCCCGCTGGGGACAGGCTGCGGCGTCGCTCTGGACGATCACATGGCTGGCAGACTACCTCGCGGGATGGGTCTCGAAGTCTGCGGCAGATCACTTGTGGTATGCCTGTGCCGTGATTTCGCTTTGTCCTGCCATCGCGGTCCTTGGTTCCCGTCGGCCAGGAACTCGTGTCTGGACCTGGTTCATTCTGATTCCGATGTTGTTTGCCCTGGGCTGGCCAGTGATGACGCTCTGGATTCAGGGGAGCGATATCCGCGGCCTTCAACTCGAAACACCGCAACTCGTGGGATACCTGCTGGTCCTGGTGATGGGGACGGGGAACTATTTCGGGACGAGGTACACGCTGCCAGGGTTGCTGTTCGTGATCGGAAATGTGATCAATGTTCTGAGCAGTTCCGCCGCCTGCCCGGCATGGTTATCTGATCGCTGGTGGGTACGTCTGTGGGCGACCGCCTGTGTGACACAAGCCATCCTCATGGCAGGGCGATCAGACAGCCTCACATCGTCACCGAGCGAGCGGTTCAACCGATTGTGGCTCGATTTTTTTGACCAATTTGGGATCGTCTGGGGCCGCCGCATCCAGGATCGTGTGAACTTCATCGCCATTAAAGAGAACTGGCCGGCACGCCTGGAATTGCACGGCGTCCAATGGACGACTGAAGCAGATCCGGCAACCGAGGCTCGACTGGAGCATACATTTCGCTGGCTGCTGCGGCGATTCGTCGATCCAGCCTGGATCGACGAACGCCTGGGGACTCACCAGGCAAGCGACGTGACAGCGCTTGGCGCAGACTCGTAAGCGGCGTTTGTGGTATCAATCCACAAACTTATTTCTTAGCCATACCACACCCAGGGACTGAAATCCTGGATCAGATGTTTGTTGCGAAGGAACGCCGACGATGTCTCCTCACATTCAACCCAGGCAAACATCCACCAGTCGGCAGGTGACGGCGTTGACCGACTTGCTGGATGTCGCGCTGCAACTGGGGACCGAGCAGGACCTGACGCGGATTCTGCAAATTGTCACCAACGGAGCCTGTCATAGTGTCAACTGCGAACGAGCAAGCCTGTTTCTGCTGGACGATTCGCATCAGAGTCTTTACACGCGTGTCGTCACAGAGCTTGAGATTCGTGAAATCCGACTCGGTATCGAAAGTGGCATCTGTGGATGGGTCGCCCGCGAACAAAAGTTGACACATGTCTCGGATCCTCAGCACGACGACCGCTGGGATTCCTCGTTCGATACGCGAACAGGCTTCATGACTCGGAATATCCTCGCCACCCCGTTGATTTCAAACATCGATTCGAGGCTGGTGGGAGTCCTGCAGTTGTTGAACAAGACTGACGGCGACTTTGACGACTTCGACCAGCAATTGATTCAAGCATTTGCTGCACATGCCGCAACTGCACTTGAGCGACGTCGATTGCAGGAAGAGTCTTTACGATCGCAGGAACTGAAACAGTCGCTGGAAATGGGACGTCGAATCCAGCGTGGATTTTTACCGGATTCGTTGCCAGATATCGCCGGATACAACGTCGCATCCTGGTGGCAGCCGGCGGAGTTCGTCAGCGGTGACTACTACGACTGGTTGCCACTTCCGGATGGACGAACCTGTTTCGTCATGGGAGACGTCAGCGGTCATGGCTTAGGGCCATCGCTGATCATGGCTTCCGTGCGAGCAATGTTGCATGTCGCCGCGCGAACGGTGGCCGAACCGGATCGGATCGTCAGTCTGCTGGCGGAAACGATTGCTCCGGATTTGAAACAATCGCAGTTCATTTCGTTTCTGCTCGTGGCACTTGACCCTGCTACACATAACGTCTGCTTCGCCAATGCGGGCCACGCACCAGCCCTGCATTACGAATACGCCACAGGTGAGTTCCACCGACTGGACGCGACACGTCTTCCTCTGGGTTTTCCAGGAATCAACGTCGGACACGTAGAGACGCAGTTCCACATGGCGCCCCATGATTTACTGGTTCTGGGAACAGACGGGGTGATCGAAGTTCGCGACCCTGAAGGGAATATGTTTGGAGAGAAGAAACTGCATCAGGTCATTGAGTCGGTGAAGGATCGTTCGGCCGCAGGGATCGTCGATGTCGTCAGTCAAACGGTACAGGCCTTCCATGGTCCGCTCCCGCCAGCGGATGATTCCACCCTTGTGATTGTGAAGCGTTCTGATGGGCAAGGATTCAGGGCAACCGGCCACTAAATAGTCTTGCCGCAGCGGGCGATGTTTCACCGTCGTCAGGCCGGGGCCGACAGTTCAGTCTTTCCAACCCTTCGAGGGCATCACAGAGACGATTGAACACCATCGATTGATCAACGAGATTCGGATTTTGACGATTGCTACGGCAATAGGCCTTGTCACCAGGGCAGTCGGCTTTTTCAAAGTAGGGTGGGACCAGTTCGCTTCGAGTGCTGGCCGACCATAAGGAAACGTCGTGAATTGATGGTGGGCCGGCGCGGTGAAGCGCCACGGTCCCACCCTACATTCCGCCCAAATTCAAAAAGGTACTGGCTCTGGCCTTGTTACCCGTCGCCGACGGTCGCCTGGTTCTGTTCTGTCGATTTTGTGTCGCAAACTCAAGAATTCGGTGGAAGCCGCCCGCAAACAGATTAGATTTGGCGGATCAGGTTTGACCATCAGATGAAGTTAACGCAGATGAAAGGTCATGCGCCATGTTGGGTTTTCGATATCTCAAAGCTCCTGCAACTCAATACGTACTTCAGTACAAATCGGGAAAGGTCGTTCGACAGGGGGCCGGGCTTTCGTTCTGGTATTTCGCTCCGACATCTGTGATCGCTCAAATTCCTATTTCCAGCGTTGACGTCCCTTTTGCTTTCGCCGAGGTGTCTGCGGATTTTCAGGAAGTAACGGTGCAGGGGAATCTGACGTATCGCGTAGCAGACGCAGCACGTCTGGCGACGCTGCTCGATTACACCATTGATCTCTGGGGACGTTATCGCAGCGAAGATCCCTCGAAAATCGCCGAACGTCTTGTTCAGGCGATGCAGACCGCCGCGCGGTCATTTATTCAATCACAGCCCTTGAGAAAACTGCTCAGCGCGTCAGACGGACTGGTAGAACGAATCAGCTCATCATTGGGGCAGTCGCAGTCTGTTCTGCAATTGGGTGTGGAAGTTCTGGAAGTTTCGGTCGCCTCCATCAAGGCAGACCCCGAAATGGCCAAGGCGCTGCAAGCGGAAGCTCGCGAACAATTGCTCAAGCAGGCTGACGAAGCGATCTATGCGCGACGAAATGCGTCCGTCGAACTGGAACGGACAATCCGTGAAAATGAGCTTCAAACCGAAATTGTCGTCGCTCAAAAACAACGGCAGGTACGCGAGACTCAGATGCAGGCCGAAATTGCCGTCGAACAGCAGCGAAGTTCATTGGTGGAAACACGAGTCGCGAACGAACGCAAAGAGGCTGAAGCACGTGGTGCCGCATTGCAGTCGATCCTGGCACCTGTTCGTGATCTCGATTGGCGAACCTTGCTGGCGATGCAGGGAAACGCCGATGCATCGACTATGATCGCTTCAGCGTTTGACCAGCTATCTCGCAACGCCGAAAAGATTGGACAACTGAATATTTCGCCTGACCTGTTGCAGTCCCTGCTGCAGGATAAGAAGTAATACTGGAAGCAGTCAGACCGTTCATCGGACGCCGTCCAGGGAGTACACCGCGTGGGAGCCTCGTTTTCTCCTCGCATCACCATCGTCACTCGCGAAACCCGCATGAAAGGGTTGCTAAAACGCTGGTCGACGAAAGGAATGATGGAGTTCAGTTTCAAGCGAGCCCGGATGGCCGCTGCCATTCAGTCGGGTGACATGTCACTCGCGGACTCGATTCAGTCTGGTGACGAAGACGCGGATTTTGACGATCTGGAAGAGGAAGATCAGACATACCAGAATTCCGTCACATTCCTGACGAAAGAACTCGATTTCGGGATGCCAGTCCACGTCATCGATCGAGCCTATGTGCCGACGTACGACTTTGGATTATGTCAGGCAGTCGTGGTGGTGGGGCAGGACGGGCTCGTGGCTAATACCGCCAAGTACGTGGGGGACGTGCCGATTGTCGGAGTCAATCCTGATCCATCACGATTTGACGGCGTGCTGCTGCCATTTCATCTGGATCGTGCACGTGGGGCCGTTTCACGAGTCCTCAATCGACAGGCAAAGACACGGTCCGTCACTCTGGCGGAAGTGACCTTGCACGACGGTCAATCCATGCTCGCCTTCAACGACCTGTTCATCGGCGTCAAGTCTCACGTCTCAGCGCGGTATCAGATTCGTGTGGGCGAACGCGCAGAATCGCAGTCCTCCAGCGGAGTTCTCGTCTCAACAGGAGCTGGATCGACAGGCTGGATGTCTTCCGTTTTCAATATGGCCGCGGGCGTCGCCAGTTCGCTCGGAGCCATCACCTCGCCGAAACCGAGTCCATTGGAGTGGGACGACCCCAAGCTGTTGTGGGTCGTACGTGAACCATTCATCAGCCGAACGTCGTCGGCATCACTCGTTGCCGGGTTACTGAACGAGGGGACACAAATGGAATTGCAGTCGATGACGCCAGCAGGCGGCGTCATTTTCTCGGATGGAATCGAGACCGATTTTCTGGAATTTAACTCGGGGACACTTGCCCGGATCGGTGTCGCACCCCAGCGGGCTACGCTTGTCGTCAAGTGAAATCGTCGATGCCCGGCCCTCAATCCAGTTCCAAATGTCGTCGGAGAAACAGTACCTCTACGGCTCGCTGGTAGTCACTGTTATCGCGTTTGCTGAACCCGTGTCCTTCGTTATTGGCGAAGAGAGTCCAGACTGGACGATTTCCGGCACGAACTTTGGCCGCAATTTGTTCCGCTTCGAAGAAGGGAACTCGTGGGTCGTTTCGCCCGTGAATGACGAGCAGTGCCGACTTGATCTTGTCCGCGTTGTTCAGCGGACTGATCCGTTCAAAGACCTCCCTCATTTTCGGATCTCGTTCGTCGCCATATTCGGCGCGGCGCAGATCGACTCGATAGGCCGCCGTTCGCTCCAGGAACGTCAGGAAATTCGCGATCCCGACCACATCAATCCCCGCCTTGATTCGATCACCATAGTGAGTCAACGAGGCCAGCGTCATGTAGCCACCGTACGATCCCCCTGCGACAGCGACACGTGAAGCGTCTAATTCCCGCTGCGTGGCGATCCAGTCCAGCAGACCTCCAATATCCTTGACGCTATCTTCTCGCTTTTCAGCATTGTCGAGCTGCAAATAGGTTTTGCCGTACCCGGCCGAGCCGCGGACGTTGGGGCAGACCACGGCGATTCCCAGTTCATTCACGTAGAACTGGATGATCGGTGCAAAGAACGGCTGGTACTGAGATTCTGGACCGCCGTGAATGCTGATATAGACGGGGATCAGCTTCCGCCCGGAAGCCTCAGTTGTCTTCGGCTTGAAGTAGTACGCCGGTATCTGTCGCCCGTCGAAAGAGGGAAACTTGATCCGCGTCGGAGTGACAAACGATGCTGGATTCAACCCCCCAATTTCGCTGAACGTCCAACGAACGAGCTCACCGTTATCGAGTTGAAACGAATAGGCATCTGGAGGGGCATCGGGACGGGCAAGGGTGAATCCCAATCGCTTTCCATCGGGAGAGAATTCAATCCCCGAAACAATTCCGAGCGGCAGTTTCAGTTCCCTGCGACCTCTTCCTCCGGGCATCAGATATAGGCGACTTGCTCCATCTTCATTCACGGTGAATGCGACGTCACCGGTCCTTGGTTCAACCGCCAGATCACTGACATCCCAGGCAATATCATCGGTCAGACCCGTAAAAGTCTTCTTTTCCAAGTCGAATCGCACCAGCCGTCGAAATTCGGTACCGGCATCCGTCGCGATCAGCAGGGATTTGCTATCAGCCGCAAATACCATCGGCCCAACAGCAGCTTTCATGTTTCCGGGAAGTGAAACATCGGTCCGCTGTCCACTCGCCACATCCAGCAGTGCCGGGTAGGACTCAT
>CAIWEX010000752.1 GCA_903911795.1 uncultured Schlesneria sp. | reverse complement strand
GCAGGTGCTGTAGGTCCCTGCCAGACTGTTCTGTGCGGGGATCACAAACAAGTCCGACTTGATATCCGGCGTCCCCTGACCACGAATTTTCTCACTGAACATGATCGTCTGGCTCATTCCATCGGTGAACGAGGCCGCATTGCATTTGCTCAGCCAGTAGAAAACACCTGTTTGAACTTCGCTGGGAGAAATGTCCGTTGCGGCCCCTGGGTAATCTCCCCGATCACACAACCAGCCTCCCTGATTTCCCGCATAGTTATTCTGTGCTCGCCAGGGGTCACTTGGCCCAAGATCTGTTGGACACATGAAAGCAGTGATGACCGTTCGACTGGCAACAGCGTTGACACCACCGACATTTGTGAATGGCGGCATGAACGCCACAACACCACCCATCCCCGGAGTTTCCGGTGGAAAATTGAAATCCATCGTATTGTAAAGCGGGGCCTGATCAATGTAGGGAAGAATCATCGCATGCTGCGACCAGCGAGCGTATACGGGAACCCCCGCGTAGCTGGCACCTTTGCCAAATGGGAACACCGTATGGGTGCTCATGTAGTTATGAAGGGCCAGACCGATCTGCTTGAGATTATTCCGACACTGAGTTCGCCGGGCGGCCTCGCGAGCCTGCTGGACTGCTGGTAACAGCAAGGCAATCAGAACTGCAATGATCGCAATGACGACGAGCAGTTCAATGAGAGTAAAACCGCGGTGGCGATTCTGAATTGGGGAACGCATGGATGACTCCGTTCAACTGACGACGAAACGTATGACGAATGCGGACGTCAGATTCGCTTGAAATCAGCATGCTGATCCGCGAACTCTCGTCCAATACGGATGTTAGCCCCAAGTCTTGACGCCGTGAAGGATTTTTGCTGGCAAATCTTTCAGAATTCGGCAGTTCGGACTCGCAGCCAACAGAACGAGCCGGACAAATGTCCGGCTCGATAAGCATTCGCAGTTTTCCGACGGGTCGTCAGTATCCAGAGCATCGCGGAGTCGGGTCGATGAGGAAGATCGCCGTTCAGGGGCCCTGCAGGGACCGCTTACTTGATCGAGCTTTCTGCCTTGACGCCCACTGCCGCACCGCGCTGATGTTCGCGCTGAATTGCTTCGTAGACTTCCTGACGGTGCACGGGAATTTCGGTCGGGGCTTCAATCCCCAACCGGACTTTGTCGCCACGAATGTCGACGACGGTGATCTTGATGTTGTCGCCGATGAAAATGCTTTCATCGCGCTGGCGGGATAATACGAGCATGAAAATGTCTCCTTAATCCAACGTCGGGAACGTTGCTCTTCGCCCCGACGGAACTCCCAGTTGGCGGTCTCTCCAGGTTTCCTGACACAGCAATCACATTCGCAGCAACAGTCGGACTCCGCATTCCGATTCCACTGCCGCATCGATGGGGTTGGGGCATGACCCCGACTTTACCCATTCAAGGGGATGGCCCCTTCTACCCATGGTCGACCTTCGGTTTTCATACGACCACTGGCAGCGGGTCTACCCCTTGAATGGGCAACGCCCGCGACCCCACCCGTACAGCCAGCAATCTGCTCAACCCCCGTCGGAAGAACATCTGCTGACCGCATCGATTGGAAATCGTTTCAGCACTTCATGTCACCGACGTATCAATCGTCATACTCTGGGCAGTCTAGGCAATTCGGCAGCAAGAAATCCGACTTTGTCGAGAAATGAGGACTGGACCTGACGGGTTGTGCGGGTTAGTCCGTCAAGGGTGTGCGTTCCGCGCCGGTACGATATAACGATTATGCGGTCTGGCGACCTGACGGGGTCGGCGGCGCACACCAATGAATCCGCTGCAGGAGAAGAATTGATGATGAATTTGCGAAGACTGGGAGTGGTTGGGGTATTTATCGGCGTTGTCGTTTCGGGGGTCCTGATTTCCAAGAATGCCGTGGCTGCCGATCCGATCCGGGTTTTGATTGTTGACGGCCAAAACAACCACAACTGGAAGGCTACGACCCCTATTCTGAAGGACTTCTTGACGAAAAGCGGTCGCTTCACTGTCGATGTTGTGACGTCACCTCCCGGCAAATCCCCCAAGGAAGCGTGGGATGCATTTCGTCCAAAGTTCAGTGACTATGCGACCGTTCTGAGTAACTACAACGGCGACCTGTGGCCTGAACCTGTGCAGCGCGACCTCGAGGCTTATGTCTCGGGCGGCGGAGGTCTGGTCATTGTCCACGCGGCAAACAATGCCTTCCCGGAATGGGCCGAGTTCAACAAGATGATCGGTCTCGGCTGGCGTGGCGCAGGATATGGAAACCGAGTGACTGTCGCAGCCGACGGCAAAGTCGTCGAGACTGCCAAAGGGGAAGGTCCCGGCGCCGGTCACGGATCACAACACGATTTCAGCGTTGTTGTCCGCGATCGTGAGCATCCGGTGATGAAGGGAATTCCGGCCGAGTGGATGCATGTGAAGGACGAGCTGTACCACGGTCAACGCGGCCCTGCCGCCAGCATGAACATTCTGGCAACCGCGTTTTCTGCTAAACAAACGGGCGGAACAGATGCTCATGAACCGATGGTCTGGTGGATTCCGTACGGCAAGGGAAAAGTCTTTACGACCGTTCTGGGTCACGCAGAATACTCGATGAAATGCATCGGTTTTCAGACGATCGTCAATCGAGGCACCGAATGGACTGCAACAGGGAAGGTCACAATTCCTGTCCCCGAAAAGTTCCCAACAGCCACAGAAACGCTCGCGGCCGAAGAGAAAAAATAGCCAACGGATTTTCATGACTCATATGTCATTGGCGGATTCGCACAAGCCCCACCGAATATGTCTCGATGGGGTTTGTGACTTTGAACGAATATCAATCTGACGGGACATCGAACGCTGGACAGCCGATGCGAACGCGAGTGAAGATCCTCGCCCAGTCATGCCTTTCCCATTCCTGTTATTCCTCGTGCCAACTGGTCAACGATTCGAAGTAACGTTGGGACTCGAAAAGGACCGTGCATCGATTTGACGCACTCTGCCGCTATCGCCTCGTCTATTCCCGTACTGCTGACAATCAACGGTTGATGGCTGTTTCCCCGAAAAACATCCGTTCCCGGGGCATCGTGAAATCGCGACTTCGCCACGCCGATGACAGGACAAATTTCACCGAGGGACTCGAACAATTTCGCGCCCAATCCTGGTCGCTGCTCACGATCCAGCCACACGTAACCGTCGACCACAATCACTTCCGGCACGTTCGAAGATGTGGCCAACACCTTCAGGAGACAAGGAAGTTCCCTCAGAAAGAATCGTCCAGGCTCATAAGGAGCAACCTCTTGCACCTCCACGACAGATTGCCAAGTGGGTGCTGAGTCTGTCCAACGCGCTGCCAGAACCAGCGCAGCCTTTGCAGAATGGTGCAAATCATCATGCTGGACATCGACACATGCGATCATGATGGATTCCCGCGAAATTCCACGGTGACGTTCTCTTGGCGGCGATTCCCGGAATTTTTCAGAATTAGCGTGATAAGTCTCCGCGAATTTCGCATTGGAATCTCAAGTGCAGTCGTGACGGGTGGTAGAGTTTCGCAATTTCACTATCAGGACTGATTTCAGGATTTTCTAATGAATCAGCAGCCATATGCAACACCGCCACAGTCGTGGGAGCCGCGGATGACACCCTGGCTGGTACGGGCTTGGTTTCCCAGGATGCGACGGGAAATGGTCCATGTTGCACAGATCACCGATGTCAAGCTTCACGGCATGCATCACCTGCAATCCGCCATCGATTCCGGCGCGGGGATTCTGATTACTCCCAACCATTCGTTCCATTACGATTCGTATGTTCTCGGGCACGCGGCCCAGGCATGTGGCCGCCCCTTTCACTTTCTGACCGCCTGGCAGGTGTTCGCCATGAGCACTCCGCTGCAACGATGGATGATGCAGCGGCATGGGTGCTATAGCATCGATCGTGAAAATGCCGATCTGGGAGCATTCAAACGCTCTGTCGAAATCCTGCGTTCCCATGCCTGTCCGCTGGTCATTTTTCCCGAAGGGGACATTTATCACACCAATGATCGAGTGATGCCATTTCGTGAGGGATCGGCCGCAATCGCATTGTCTGCGGCAAAGCGAGCCGAGCGGCCGCTCGTGATCCTGCCAGCAGCGATTCAGGCCCGCTATGTCGACGATCCAACTCCGGGACTGCTGCAACTGATGACACGACTGGAACAGGCCGTGCATTGGAGACCTCGACCAGATCTCCCCTTAGTGGATCGAATCTATCGCTTTGCTGAAGGACTGCTGGCTCTGAAAGAACTCGAATACCTCGGGCGACCGCAATCGGGAACTGTTCCTGAACGAACACGTTCCCTGGCCGATCAGATCCTGTCTGCCAAAGAGCAACGGTTTCAGATCCAGCCGCAGACGGATTCAATTCCCGAACGTGTCAAAGAATTGCGGCGGCAATTCATTCAGCAACTGGAAAAGCCTGACCTTTCGCGAGAGATCCATGCTCAACTGAAAAACGACATGGAAGATTTGTTCCTGGTGATTCAACTCTACAGCTATCCAGGCGACTACGTCGCGGCACATCCTTCGATTGAGCGAATTGCCGAAACACTCGACAAGTTCGAAGAGGACGTTTTGAAAGTGGCATACCCCAAGCCTCGTGGAACACGACACGCAACGGTCACGTTTGGAGCACCGATTCCTGTTTCGTCCGAACGAGGCTCGCGCGATGCCGCGGCAGTCCTGACCACACAGATCGAACAGCAGATTCAATCTCTTTTGAATCAGGGGCGATCGCTCGTTCCGAGCGGTCACTGATGGGAAGAAAGCTGTCAGCGGTCAGAAAAGACAAAGAACAACATAGAATCTATCAGCCGTAACGGTTGTGTGATGACTCATTGAAACGAAGACTCGCAACATGCTTGAACTTGATCAGGTTACCAAATCGTTCGGATCGACAACCGTATTGCATCCGACAACGTTGTCTTTCACCGAAGGAACAACAACCGTCCTGATCGGGCCGAGTGGCTGTGGAAAGTCGACACTGCTTCGAATTATGATCGGATTGATTCAGCCCGATGCGGGGACGGTCCGATTTCAAGGTGAAGTTTTCAGTCCCGCCAATCAATTGGCGATGCGTCATCGGATTGGCTATGTGATTCAGGATGGGGGATTGTTTCCGCACCTTTCGGCCAGCGATAATGTTGGACTCCTGGCCCGTCATCTGGGGCGCGATGCCGCGTGGGTGCGACGTCGAATCGACGAACTGACCGAACTGGTTCGTTTGCCACGTGAAGCTTTATCGCGATTTCCCGCTCAACTTTCCGGAGGCCAACGGCAACGGTTGGGAATCATGCGGGCTCTGATGCTCGATCCACCGCTTATTCTGCTCGATGAACCGATGGGAGCCCTTGATCCATTGGTCCGCTACGACCTGCAGAACGATTTGCGAGACATCTTTCGAACTCTGAAAAAGACTGTCGTTCTGGTCACCCACGATATGGGAGAAGCGGGCTTCTTCGGTGACGAAGTCCTGCTCCTCGGTGGTGGCAAAATCGTCCAGCGAGGAACACTGAAAAGTCTGCTGGAATCCCCTGCGGATGACTTCGTGACCCGCTTCATCCAGGCTCAACGGTTGCCCGGACATGATTCCTGAAATTCTTTGCTGATTGGTCGATTGCTTCGTCCATAATTACGTTCAACAGGCAAAAAACATGCGTCATCGCACCGTTCTTTCGATCATGGTTGTTCTCTGCGGCTTTTCTGAAACGCTGTGCTGGTCTGAAGACAGTCCCGTGGTTCGCGTTGGGTCGAAGGCATTCACCGAGTCTGTTGTTCTTGGTGAGATTATCGAGCATCTGATTTCGGATGCCGGTGGCAAGCCAGAGCATCTGGCAGAGCTTGGGGGAACTCAAATCTGCTGGAAGGCCCTGCTGGCAGGCGATATCGACTGCTACGTTGAATACACCGGCACCATCCAGCAAGAGATTCTGACGGGCGAGTCGATACGCGGCGACGAATCGATGCGTGACGCCTTGGCGTTGCGAAAAGTTGTCATGAGTCGCCACCTGGGCTTCAATAACACGTACGCCTTGGGAATGCCGGAAGACCTGGCCGAGAAGTGGAAGATCCGGACGATCTCTGATCTGGCCGCATGCCCCGAGTTGCCCAGGCTGAAAATGAGATTCAGTGACGAATTCCTGGAACGCGCCGATGGATGGCGAGGGCTTCGGAAAGAATATGGCTTTCCGGAAGTGGCCGAACGGGGGATCGATCATAGTCTGGCGTATCGAGGGTTGCAGACGGGAAGCCATCACGTGACTGATGTCTTCACAACGGACGCTGAAATCCGACTGTATCACATCCGAGTACTGGAAGATGATCGCGGATATTTTCCGCTCTACCACGCCGTCATGCTGACGCGGTCCGATCTGTCAGAACGGGCGCCCAAGGTTGCCGAGTCGCTGCTGCGCCTCGAGCATCAGGTCGACAATTCGACGATGATTGACCTGAATGCCAAGGCGAAACTTGATCGCATCGATGAAAGTCGCGTCGCGGCTGAATTTCTGCGAGACCGCCTACGTCTAAACGTCACTCTAGCTGGAGACGGACGAGCTGCGCGACTGCAGAGGTCCGCATTTCGAATGCTCGACAATTTGCTTCAGCATCTGTTGCTGGTTGTGATCTCGCTCGCGGCAGCGATCGTCGTCGCAGTTCCCCTGGGAGTGATCGCCTACTGTCGCCCTCGTCTTGGCAAAGTGATCCTGAACACGGTCGGTATTGTTCAGACTCTGCCGGCAATGGCAGTCCTGGTCTTTACGATCCCAATTCTCGGCCTGGGCGCATTACCAGCTATCTTCGCTCTGTTCCTTTACAGTCTGCTGCCGATCGTCCGCAACACGTACACGGGACTGTCGAACATCCCCGAAAATCTGAAAGAATCTGCGATTGTCCTGGGGTTGTCGTCATCAGCCCGACTGCGATTGATCGAACTGCCATTGGCATCGACATCGATCCTGGCCGGTATCAGAACAGCCGCAGTCATCAACGTGGGAACAGCGACCATCGGAGCTCTGGTTGGAGCAGGTGGCTTCGGTCAGCCAATCCTGACAGGAATCCGCCTTGATGATTTCGGCTTGATCCTTCAGGGAGCCATCCCTGCCGCACTGCTTGCAGTTGGTGTTCAAGCTGCGTTCGGGCTGGCAGAAAATTGGCTGGTTCCCGCAGGACTGCGATTTAAAGCAAATTAACCGGACGGCTCAGGATCAAATCGTCAGTGTGCCGCGGGTAGACAAAGAGGGGCGCACGCAAAGACGCGAAGACGCAAAGGGAGGAAGTGGTTGGGGAGATGCGATATCGGGAATACTTGAAACCTTTGCGTCTTGGCGTCTTGAGCGAAGCGGGCGTGAGGCTTATGGCGTGGCGTCCGAATTGTAGAAGTTGTTTTTTCCCCCTGCGTTGGTCCCCGCAGCGAGCCTGCATTTCAGTTCGATATTCGAACTCATCAACAGTCGCATGTTTCCAAAATGAAGGATTCACACGGCTGGTAACGGGCCATCGCCCCAAAATCTGGTCGCACATCGGCAGAACCTGCCGAAACCAATCCTTACAACCGATCTTTCCGTTATGACCGCTTCGGTTGATGGTCGATAAAACCATTGGTCGGCATCGAGAACCGCCATGTCACCTCGTATTGAAAGCGGGAGTTCAGGGCATGGCTGGCGTCCGAGCCAGAACGGAATGAGGGGGCGGGATGCGAAGGATTCGCTGGCAAATGTATGTTCGCAGTCTGGTGGTCATGGTTGCGATTTCGTCCGGGGTAGCACTCGCAGGCGGTCCGCTTCCATTCACCGAAGAATGGTATCAGCAACGTGCGGATGATCCGCCGGGCGCTCGGCAGATCTTCAAGCACGGCAAATATTGGCCACCGTATCCGCGTCCTGCGGGTCGCAAGCAGACGGCATCACACGCCTACCACACAGCCCATTACTGGCCGTTCCCGTACAACTGCCAGGATCGAGCCGACGTTCAGAATCTGCTGGATGCTCAGGCCAATTCCGGTTGGGTCAGTGCGACCACTTTGCACGACTATCACTTCGATGTGGATACACAAAAGCTGACGGACGCAGGCCAGAACCATTTGTTATGGGTCATGAATGCCGTCCCGGCCCAATATCGGACGGTCTATGTCTCGCAGGGAGTCTCTGCCGAGATGGCTCAACTGCGAATTGCCAACGCAGAACAGTTCCTGCGTGAGACGGGGCTTCCCGGAATTCCACCGGTGATTGCTCGCTACGACAATTTCAATGGTCGACCTGCCAATGAAGTGGATCGGCTCAGATCGCTGGAATTGAACTCCATTCCCAGACCTCGCTTGTTTGTTATTGGCCGATCCGGTTCCAGCGGAGGTGGTGGCGGGGGCGGAGGAGCGGGTGGTGGCGGAG